>JACDBE010000351.1 GCA_013695075.1 Acidimicrobiia bacterium | reverse complement strand
GCCGTGCTCGTCCAGGTTGGTCGATGGGCTGCCGCCTTGGGTGCCGGGTTGGGCTCGCCGATGGATAGAATGCGGTGGGATGCCACAAGACAACGGCAGCAGAGCCCTCGCCCGCTACCGCCTCTTCGGCCTGGTGGCCGTCGTCGTGGGTGCCGTGACCGCGGTGGCCGGAGCCCTCATCGCCCACTTCACCGGGCTTCCCGCCGTAGACTCCATCGGCCAGGAGCTGTACCCGGCCATCCCCCGGGGATGGGTGTTCGAAACCATCGGGCAGATCATCTCCCTCACCGGCGGCCTGCTGATCCTTGGCGGCATCACCCTGGCCTTCCTCTACCAACGGGAGATGACCTGGGCCCGGGCGTCTGTGGGGGCCTTCGTGTTCACCACGCTGATGATCATCGTGTTCGGCATCATTCCCAATGAGTGGCTCACCCTGGCCCAGTCCGACCTGGAGTGGACCCCGCAGCGGGTGCTGTTCACTATCCCCCCGGGGTTGGTGCGGGGATCGGAGATCAGCATCTCGCTGGCCGCCGTCAAGGACATGATCTCGGGTGGGTACGCCCTTGGCGCTGTCGGCGCCGTGGCCGTTGCCATGTACCAGTGGCAGGAACGGACCAGGCGGCGGGCGGCGGCGCCACCGCCTCAGCCGGTATCTCGCTACGGTCGCCCCCTGACCAAGGTGGAGGGCTGAGCCATGGCCAAGTCGGACATCTGGTTCGAGACCCCCCCGATGCGCGACGACTACCAGCTGGCGGTGGTTGACGGCGACTACCTCACCGCCGCCGTCAAGCCCAAGCAGTTCCTCCACATCGACCAGGCCGAGTGCATCCTGTGCGAGGGTTGCGTCGACATCTGCCCGTGGAAGTGCATCCACTACCTGTCCATCGATGCCATCGCCGAGGCGACCAACGTCGAGCACCCATCCGAGGACACCGCCAACCAGGGATTCTTCGTGGTCGACGAGGACGAGTGCACTCGGTGCGCCCTGTGCATCGACCGCTGCCCCACCAACGTCATCACCCTGGGTAAGTTCGCCGGGTCGCTGGCCGAGCAGGCCGAGGAGTACAAGCTCACCCCCTGGGAGTACAACACCGGCCAGCGGGACTTCAAGAACGGTTACTCGTACGGGATGCGCTGGTAGCAGGCGGTTGGCGGCGCTCCGGGCGCCGCCGGAGACGGATTGACATAGGGCCGGCAACGGCCGGAGAGGATCGGGGACGCCAAGGTGGCGAACGGGAACGGCAACGGAGGGGTGGGGCTCAAGGAACGGGTGGCCGAGGTCGGCGACCGGGTGCGGCAGAGCCAGGCGTGGTCCAGCATCTTCCGACCGGGCTCGCCGTTCCGCCACGGCTACACCGACAGCCCCCGCAACCGCTCCTACGTGATCATGAACAACGTGCTGTACCACCTGCACCCGGTGAAGGTGAAGCGGCACGGGGTTCGCCTCTCCTACACGTTGTGCCTGGGCGGTCTGACGTTCTTCCTTTTCATCCTGCTCACGATCACCGGCATCTTCCTCATGTTCTATTACCGGCCAACCTCACCGCAGGCCTTCATCGACATCCAGGCGTTGTCGACCGACGTGGCATTCGGGCAGCTGGTGCGCAACATGCACCGGTGGGGCGCCCACCTCATGGTGCTCACCGTGTTCCTCCACATGGCCCGGGTCTTCTACCACGGCGCCTACAAGCCGCCCCGCGAGTTCAACTGGGTGATCGGGGTGGTGCTGCTGCTGCTCACCCTGCTGCTGTCCTTCACCGGCTACCTGCTCCCCTGGGACCAGCTGGCGCTGTGGGCGGTGACGGTGGGCTCCAACATGGCGGCGTACACCCCGGTGTTCGGCGACCAGGTGACGTTCGTGCTTGTCGGCGGTGTGCAGATCACCCCGGATACGCTGCTGCGCTGGTACGTGCTGCACGTCCTGTTCCTCCCCTTCGTCATCGTTATCTTCATGGCGGTGCACTTCTGGAGGGTCCGCAAGGACGGCGGCATCTCGGGACCCCTATGAGGCAGAGCGATGGCTGAGATTCCTGAACACATCCTGAGACGTTCGGCAGAGGCCAGGGCCAAGGCCGAGGGTCGCAGCGTGGAGGAGATCCTCGCCGAGCTCAAGGGCGAGTCCCCCACCGCCTCGGCATCGAGCGCCACCACCGAGGCCGCACCGGAACCGGCGACGGCAACGCAGCCAGCGGCCGAGACCGAGGCGGCCGCCACCGCCACGGCGACGACGGTTGCCGTGGCCGACCCACCCAACGGCGAGGTTCGCGACCTGTCCGCCGAGTCCGAGCAGTACGGGGTACCGCCCCCGCTGCTGCGGCGCGCCGCTCTGGCCCGGGCGAGGTGGGATGGGCTGCCCGCACCACAGTTCGCCGGCGAGGGCGCCGCCCCTGCCGCTCCCCCTCCGGCGGCGGCGGCCGCCGCTTCCGGC
>JACDBE010000345.1 GCA_013695075.1 Acidimicrobiia bacterium | reverse complement strand
GTGCCGACCACGAGTCCAGGTTCCGGGCCGATGCCACCGATGCGGGACCCCCGGAGATCAGGATCGAAGAGATAGACTAGCGACAACTCAGGGGTTCACGGTTGGGCTCCGCCCCCGTGAACCCTTGAGACCAATCCCCAGCCCCGACCCCGCAGGGAGCTGGCAGACCGGGCCGGACCTAAGCCTCGTTGGCAGGTACCGGCCCGGTCCCACGTCCGGATTCTTAAGACCGAAGTGCGCCGCAGCTGGTGCGTTTCGGTCCTAAGAATCGGCTCAGGCGGCGTCGGGGACCACTTCGGGGGTGCCGGCCGGCTCCAGGGCGAGCTCGAGCACCAGGCGCACGTCGTCGAGGGCGTGGATGTCCAGCTCGGCGCGGACGTCGTCGGGGAGGTCGTCGAGGTCGTTGGCGTTCCTGGCGGGGACGATCACCTGGGTGAGCCCGGCGCGGTGGGCGGCGAGCAGCTTCTGCTTGACGCCACCGATGGGCAGCACCCGACCCTGCAGGGTGACCTCGCCGGTCATCCCCACCGAGTCCTTGACCCGGCGCCCGGTGAGCAGGCTCACCACGGCGGTGGTCATGGCGATCCCGGCGGACGGACCGTCCTTGGGAATGGCCCCGGCGGGCACGTGGAGGTGGAATCTGCGATCGAGCAGGCTCTGGTCAATCCCCAGCTCGGCGGCGTGGGAGCGGACGTACGACAGGGCGATCTGCGCCGACTCCTTCATAACATCGCCCAGCTGGCCGGTGAGGTTGAGCCCGGGCTCGCCCGCCATGGCGGTGGCCTCGATGAACAGCACGTCGCCGCCGGCGCCGGTGACCGCCAGCCCAGTGGCCACTCCGGGAACGTCGGTGCGGTCGGCGGCGTCGTCGTGGTGCACCGGAGGGTGGCCCAGCAGGTCGTGAAGGTCGGCGGCGACGACCCGTACCGGGGTCTCGGCATCCTCGGCGGCGATGCGGGTGACCACCTTGCGCACCATCTTGCCCAGCTGGCGCTCCAGCCCGCGCACCCCGGCCTCCCGGGTGTAGCCGTCGATGATGGCGTTGAGGGCGTCGTCGCCCAGCTCCAGCTCTCCTTCGTGGAGCCCGGCCCGCTGGATCTGGCGATCGAGCAGGTGCTGGCGGGCGATGGCCCGTTTCTCCCGGTCGGTGTACCCGTCGAGGGTTATCACCTCGGTGCGGTCCAGCAGCGGGGCGGGGATGGTGTCGAGCACGTTGGCGGTCGCCACGAAGATCACGTCGGACAGATCGAGGTCGATCTCCAGGTAGTTGTCGCGGAAGGTGTGGTTCTGGGCGGGATCGAGCACCTCGAGCAGCGCCGACGAGGGATCTCCCCGCCAGTCGGCGCCGATCTTGTCCATCTCGTCGAGCAGGAACACCGGGTTCATCGAACCGGCGTCGATCAAGGCCCGCGCCACTCGGCCCGGGCGGGCCCCCACATAGGTGCGGCGATGACCCCGGATCTCGGCCTCGTCACGGATGCCGCCGAGGGCCACCCGCACGAAGTTGCGCCCAAGGGCACGGGCTACCGACTCGCCCAGCGAGGTCTTGCCCACCCCGGGCGGACCTACCAGCAGCAGGATGACCCCGCCTCGACGGCCCTCCTCGGTGGCGGTGAGACCTCGCTCGGAGCGCAGCTTGCGCACGGCGAGGTGCTCGATAATGCGGTCCTTGACGTCGCCCAGCCCGGTATGGTCGGCGTCAAGCACCTGGCGGGCGTTGACCAGGTCGAGGTTGTCCTCGGTGCGCCCGGTCCACGGGATCTCGAAGATGGTGTCCAGCCAGGTACGCACCCAACTGTGCTCCGGGCTCTGCTCGGACATCCGCTCCAGCCGGTCGATCTCCCGGCTCACCGCGTCGTTGATCTTCTCCGCCAATCCGGCCTCGGCCAGCCTGGTGCGGTACTCGCCCACCACGTCGTCGCCGCCCTCGCCCAGCTCCTTGCGAATCGATTCCAGCTGCTGGCGGAGCAGGTATTCCCGCTGGCTCTTGTCGATGCGCCCGGCGGCATCCTCCCGGATCCGGGTGCGCAGCTGCATCTCGGCCAGGGTGGCGTTCATCCATCCGAGTACCTTGTCGAGGCGTTGGTTGACGTCGATGGTCTCCAGCACCTCGATCTTCTGCGCCAGGCTGAGTTCGGGGGAATACACCGCCAGATCGGCCAGCTGGCCGGGATCGTCGACGTCGAGGATCCGCTCGGCCACCGGTCCGATGCCGCGCAGCTGCATGATCTCGGCGACCACGGCGCGGAACTCGGTCATCTTCGCCAGCAGGACCGGGTCGGTGGTGCCGGTGGGCAACTCGATGGGCTCCACCTCTACCCAGAGCACTCCCTTGCTCCCGCTCGACCCGGACCCGATGCGGGCCCGGGAACCACCGGCGATGAGCGCCGTCACCGCCTGGTCGCGGGTGACCTCCTGGACGGTGACGATGGTGCCCACCGGTGAGTAGCGCCCGTCGACGTAGGGGACCATCACCAGCCGCCCCTCGGTCAACTCGGCGGCATCGAGGGCGTTGCGAGCCTCGCTCGATTCGATGGCGACCGTGACCACCATGTTGGGGAAGACCACGCCGTTGCGGAGGGGGAGCACCGGAAGCGTTTGCGTGAGGGTTTCTGCCACATTCGATCCTTTCGCCAATGGG
>JACDBE010000344.1 GCA_013695075.1 Acidimicrobiia bacterium | reverse complement strand
ATCGAGGCGTCAGCACCAGATGCCCGTCGACAACCTGCGCGGCGGACCGGTGAGCCGGTAGGCGGCGCCGGCCCACACCACAACCAGTAGCGCCGCCAACACGTGCCAGCCGGCATGGAGTTGCAGCGCCGAGTCCGGTTGGCACAGCAGGCTCCCGGTGCGACCGCCCAACCACATCAAGGCGCCGACGCCGACCAGACCCAGCATGGGCGCGGTCCAGACCGGAGCAGCTCCTCGACGGCGGGACCACATTTCGCTGACGACCAACAGTCCGAGCTGGACGGCAGCGATGGCGCTGGTGGCACGCGCATCGATCGCCCAGATCGCCACGCCAGCAACCAGCGCCAGGGCGGCACCCTCCACTGCGCCTGCCTCGGAACGTCCGGTCACCCTCCCCAGGTGCCATCCGGCAATGTAACCCACCATGCCCAGCAAAGCCACGTCGTGGAGCAGCTGAGCCCCGCCGGACGGGGTGCCGTGGAACAGCATGCTGCCCACACCCTGGACGGCTGAAAGAGCGGCGAGGACGAGCACCGAGCGCGGAAAGCGTCCCCGCCAGACCGCCACCGCCAGCACCACCGCCGCCCCGACAAACGCCAGCGACGACCAGGCGTTGACATCCTGCTGCCAACCCCACCCGTCCGGGATCTCACAGTCGGCGACGAGCGCATCCACCTGCCGTCTCCCTCCGCCGCCGTAGATCGAGGGTACCCAAGCTCGGTACCAGGACCTCGGATAATCCCTCCCCGGCTGCTCCGCAGCCACCTCTCCCAAAGGGAGGGGAAACTGACACAGGGACGGGGGGGCGATGGCAGGGGTCGGGACACGGAGGTCAGTCGCCGGCGACGAAGAACCGCCAGTCGCCTTCGGGGGTTATGCCGACCCTCCACCCTATGAACCCGCCGAACTCGGCCATCTGGTCGAGCTCCTCCTGGGTGTAGAGCCCAAGCAGGGCGTCTCGCTCGTCCTCCGGGATCTCCTCCCAGGCGTCGTAACCGAAGGCGGAAGGCCACGAGTAGAAGGACACGCTGGTGGGGGCTTCGGAGTCCTCGAAGGTCTGGTGACGGTATGGAAGGCTAAGCGTTTCGAGCAGGGTCGACAGTGCCGGCTCGCCGCTCTCGACCGCATCGGTGAAGAACGCCTCGGGGGCCACGCCACCGAAGGACACAATGAGATCGGGACCGCCCAGCGCCACCAGGGTGTCGACGTCGCAGGCGACGGCGGCGGCCATGATCTGCTGCTGCATGCTGGCTACCGGTTCTGGCAGCCCCTCCTGGAGTCCGTATTCGAAGCCTTCTTCGGGGCATCCCGGACCGGTCATCGGTCCGGAGACCGTTGTGGTGGTCACCGTGGTGGTCGTTGCCGGAACGGTGGTGGTGGGCTCCGGACTATCGGTTGTAGTGGGGCCAGTGGTGGTGACGGCGGCGATGGGGGTCTCCGCCGGGGGCTGTCGCACCAGGACGGCGACCCCGATCACGAGCGCTACTGCGATCACCGCCCCACCAAACGCCATCGCCGGCTTCTTCCACATCGCCGTTGCCTCCTTGGTGATCGGTCGGGGAACGGCATGGTCGGCGGCTTTGCGCACCGCGATAGCGGCCTTCCGCAGCCGGTCGTCGAGTTTGGTCATGTCTGCTCCTCGTACCAGGCTCCGAGACGCTTACTCAGACGCCTCCTGCCTCGATGGAGATGGGTCTTGACCGTTCCCGGGCTGCACCCGAGCACGGCCGCCATCTCTTCCAACGACAGCTCCTCGACGTAGTGCAGGGCGATTGCCTGTGCCTGGCGCCTCGGCAGCTCCCGCACCGCTGCCCAAACCTCGGCAGCGTCCGGCTCGAGATCGGGAACCGTGGTGGTGTCTCGGGATGCCAGCCGTCGCACCGCCCGCCATTCGGCGGCCCGCCGGCGATGCAGCGATGTCGCCCGGTTGACCACCACCCGACGTACCCATGCCCGCGGCTGGTCGTAGGCGCCGATGCGCTCCCAGTGCCGATGGGCAGCGAGCATGGTCTCTTGGGCCATGTCCTCGGCGACAGCACCGCTGCCGGTGAGGGCGTAGGCCAGCGCCACGGCCCGGGGGAACTCGCTACGGTAGAACGCATCGAAACGCTCGATACGGGGCATGTCCCGGGAGGCGCTCACGATGCCGGATAACCCGGTCGACTCCATGGGCAGAGACACGCACCTGAGGCGCCGCGGGTGTACATGAGATCACAGTTTTCTGCAGACGCCGGCGAAGCCGCAACCGCCCGAGCACAGCGAGGCGCCGAGCGGTCGAGCCGCACGCCCATTGCCTGCGTGGGTGGTCTACAGACTGTATACTCGTTCGTATGACGACTCCCGTGCCTACGCGGTTCACCGATGATGAGCTCGCGCTGATCGACGAACTCGTGGACGAAGGTATCGGAGGGAACCGCTCGGCCGTGATCCGGCGAGGCGTCCACCATCTCGCCGACGCGGTGCGCCGAGCCCGCGTCGGCGGTGTCATCGTTCAGTCGTATCGCGAGCGCCCACAGAGTGCCGAGGATGACGAGCTCGCGATGGCGAGCGCAGTTGCGATGACCGAGGCGGAGCCGTGGTAGCCCAGGCCGAGCTCTGGCTGATGGAGACGCCGAATCGCAAGCGTCGTCCCGTCCTTGTCGTTTCCCGAGACGAGGTCATCCCGGTCCTCAATAACGTCGTGGTAGCGCCGGTGACGAGCACGATCCGTGACATCCCGACCTGCATTCCCGTTGGGCCCGATGAGGGGATCGACCACGACAGCGTCGCCACATTCGACAATCTCGCAGCGGTACCCAAGTCGGTGCTCACGACCCGCCTCGGCGAACTCGGCGCGAGTGGGAGACGACAGATCTGCGCGGCTCTCGATGCCGTCGCAAACTGCTAAACGGTTCGCAAGAGCAGGCGCGGCCGCTCAGTGGCGATGGGGTTGCGATCTAGTGTGCGGCCGACCATGAGCGACCCCGTCACCAGGGCCAACCGGCGAGAAACGGTGGGATGGGGTATGGCCCTGATCGCGGTGGCGGCCGCCCTGTGGGGCACCGACGGGCTGTTCCGGCGGGGTCTGGCGCTGGAGCTGCCCCCGGCCACCATCGTCTTCTGGGAGCACCTGATCCTGGTGGCAATCACCTTCCCGGCGCTGCGGCGGGCGTGGGGCATCGCCCGGAACCGCTTCGACCGCAAGGACTGGGGGGCGATGGTGCTCATCGGTGCCGGGGCGTCGGCCACCGCCACCGCCCTGTTCACCGCCGCCTTCCGCTACGGCGACCCGACCACGCCGTTGCTCTTGCAGAAGCTGCAACCGGTGCTGGCCATCATCGCCGCCTGGTTGTTGCTCGGCGAGCGGCTCCGACCCCGGTTCGGGCTGTTCGTGGCGGCGGCATTGGCCAGCGCCTGGTTGATCACCTTCGCCGACCCGACCCAGGTGTCGGCGAACCGGGTGACCGCCGGGCTGCTCGCCGCCGGCGCCGCCGCCCTGTGGGGGATGGGAACGGTGCTCGGCCGCCACCTCACCGCCCGGCTCCCCGCCACCGAGCTGACCGCCCTGCGCTTCGGCATCGGGTTACCGGCGGCGGGGATCCTCGCCTTCCTCGACGAGGGAACCGCCGGACTCGGTATCGCCGCCAGCGACTTCCCCACACTGCTGATCATCGCACTGGTGCCGGGGTTGATCGCCCTCAACATCTACTACCGGGGTCTGCACACCACCCCGGCTTCACTCGCCACCCTGGCCGAACTCGCCTTCCCGCTGTCGGCGGTGACCATCAACTATCTGGCATTCGGGACCACGCTGACGGCGACGCAGTGGGTGGGTGTGATCGCCCTGTCGGGGCTGCTGGTGGTGATGAGCGCCACCGTGCGCTCGGGCGGTGCCACCGCCGCCGGGGTCGAGGCGCCCGAGCCGGGCGTCCTCCATCCCGCCGACTGAAACCCGTATTAGCGCGCAAACTTTGAGACTTGGGGGCTTACCAGGCGGAGCCGCCGCCACGCGCCCTCTCGTTGGTGACCTTGAACACCGGGTGGTCGGCCGGATCGGGATGGCTTGTCCAGTGCTCATCGACCACCTTGCCCGCCCGTGCGCGGTAGGCGGCGATGATCGGAGCGCGTTCGTCGACCGGGATCTCCTCGGCCGACACCGGCAGCTGGCGCTCCCTGACACTGAGCTTGCCCTTGCCGGAGGCGCGGAGGATCTGCACCCAGGGGGCGTCGCCGCTGTTGGCCACCAGGTAGCGGGCACCCTGGTGCTCGACCGGGATGACTTCGACCGGCTCGGTGCCGGCGGCGGCACCGGCCACCTCGAGACGGGCCGAGCGGGCCGCCGATGACCGGGACCTGCCAGTGAGCTTGCGGAGCAGCTTGCCGGGGAGTGATGCAATGTTCATGTCCCGATGATGCCACATGGCCGACCGCTGGGGCGGATGCCTTGGTGCGGAGTACGCTCCGGCGGGCGGCCCGGCATCCGAGGGCGAGGAGAGGTGGATGGCTCAGGTCCGGTGGTTCGACGAGATCTCCATGGCCGACCTGCCCGATGTCGGGGGCAAGAACGCATCGCTCGGTGAGATGATCACGGGTCTCACCGCCGCCGGCATCACCGTCCCCGGGGGCTTCGCCACCACCGCCGAGGCCTTCCGCAGCCACCTGCGCATCGCCGGTCTCGACGCCCGCATCACCGAACGGCTGGGCGGCGTCGACCCCGAGGACGTGGTAGCTCTTGCCGCCGCCGGGCGTGAGATACGGCGCTGGATCGAAGAGACCCCGCTGCCCGACGCCCTCGGCGAGGAGATAACCGCCGCCTACCTGGTGCTCGACGACGCCGGCCAGGCATCGGTGGCGGTGCGGTCGTCGGCAACCGCCGAGGATCTTCCCGACGCCTCCTTCGCCGGCCAGCAGGAGACCTACCTCAACGTGGTCGGCAACGAAGCCGTGCTGGTGGCGGTGCGCCGGGTCTTCGCCTCGCTGTACAACGACCGGGCCATCGCCTACCGGGTGCACCGCGGGTTCACCCACGACGATGTCGCCCTGTCCGCCGGCATCCAGCGGATGGTGCGCTCCGACCTGGGGGTCAGCGGGGTCGCCTTTTCCATCGACACCGAGTCCGGTTTCCCCGACGTGGTGTTGATCACCGCCTCATACGGGCTGGGCGAGCTGCTGGTGCAGGGCGCCATCAACCCCGACGAGTTCACCGTGTCCAAGCAGGCGCTCGCCGCCGGGCGGCCGGCGGTGCTGGGGCGCCACATGGGGCGCAAGAACCGCCGCATGGTCTACGGCACCGATGGCGCCGGAGTGGCGGTGGAGGACGTCCCGGCCGAGCTGATACGCAGCTTCTCCTTGACCGACGACGAGGTCGAGCGGTTGGCGGCCATGGTGGTCGCCATCGAGGACCACTACGGGCGCCCCATGGACGTGGAGTGGGCCAAGGACGGGGTCAGCGGCGAGATCCTGATACTCCAAGCGCGTCCGGAGACCGTGCAGTCCCAGGGCGACGCCAGCGTGCTGGAACGCTTCCGGCTCAAGGAACGGGGACCGGTGATCACCACCGGCAGGGCGGTGGGCGCCCGCATCGGGACGGGGAAGGTGAGGGTGGTCAGCGACCCCACCGAGATGGCCAAGGTGGCCGAGGGCGACATCCTGGTGGCCGACATGACCGACCCCGACTGGGAGCCGGTGATGAAGCGGGCCGCCGCCATCATCACCAACCGGGGCGGGCGCACCTGCCATGCCGCCATCATCGCCCGTGAGCTGGAGATCCCCGCCGTGGTGGGCACCGGCGACGCCACCTCGATCCTGGCCGACGGGGCGGAGGTGACGGTGTCGTGCGCCGAGGGGGAGACCGGTTTCGTGTACGAGGGCATCGTCGCCTACGAGGTGCAGCGGTTGCAGCTGGACGCCATGCCGGAACCGCCGGTGCGGATCATGATGAACCTGGCCAACCCGGAGCGGGCCTTCGCCTTGAGCCGGATCCCCAACCACGGGGTGGGTCTGGCCCGGCTGGAGTTCGTCATCAACACCGCCATCGGGGTCCACCCCCAGGCGCTGCTCGACCACCCCGACCTGCCCGATGAGGTGCGCCGGGCCATCGACGACCGCATCGCCGGCTACCCCGACCCGCGCAGCTTCTACGTCACCAAGCTCACCGAGGCCATCGCCACCATCGCCGCCGCCTTCTCCCCCAAGCCGGTGATCGTGCGGCTGTCGGACTTCAAGTCCAACGAGTACGCCCACCTCCTCGGCGGCGACCGTTACGAGCCCACCGAGGAGAACCCGATGATCGGGTTCCGCGGCGCCTCGCGCTACCGGGACCCGGGGTTCCGGCCCGCCTTCGACCTGGAGTGCCAGGCGGTGCGACGGGTGCGAGACGACATGGGCTTTACCAACGTCGAGGTGATGATCCCCTTCGTGCGCACCCTCGACGAGGCCACCGCAGTGGTCGGCAT
>JACDBE010000341.1 GCA_013695075.1 Acidimicrobiia bacterium | reverse complement strand
CGTCAGGGTGGGCCGGACCCATTGCCGCATCTCGGCGGGCGAGGTGCCGTCGCCGTCGACGATGCTGCTCGGTCCCGTCGCCGCCGCCAATGCCGGCGTCGCCGCCGGCGACACCGTCAATGTCACCCGGGCGGCGCTTGGCGAGGCCCGCTCGGTGGAGCTATCCGGGGACGGCTCCGCCCTGGACACCCGGCACCTCTCCCGGTCGCTGCAGGGTCTCCCGGTCACCGTTGGCGACACGGTGGAGGTCAACGCCTCGTACGGCTCCGGCGGCGGCGCCACCGAGACCCGGCTCCGGGTGACCGCCATCGAGCCGGGACCCTCCGGTCTGGTAGGCAACGGCACGCTGGTGTACCCCGCCGGGAGCGGGCCGGCTGCAGAGGTGGTCGAACACCCCAGCGGGGCAGTCGCCGGCGACGGGCCCACCACCGCCGAGGCGCTGCTGGCCGGGCTCGACACCGAGCTCGACCTGATGACCGGATGGCTGTCGCTGCTCACCTCAGCCGACGACCTGCCCGCCGCCTGGGGTCTCCCCAAAGTGGCCGGCGTGCTGCTCACCGGCCCCGCCGGGTGCGGCAAGTCGGAGATCGTCGCCGCCGCCGCCGCCAGGGTCGGTTCCCGGGTGCACGAGGTGTCATTGGAGTTGGTGTTCAAACCCGAGGGGCTGCTCGACCGGCTGGAGAAGGCGGTCGCCGTGCCCGGGCCGGCGGTGATCTACGTCGACCGGCTCGATGCCGTTGCCGGTGACGACGCCATGTTCCGCACCCAGATGGCGGCCATCATGCGCTGGTTCCTCGACAGCGTCGCCGACAAGCCCCGGCTGGCGTGCGTGCTCTGCGCCTCGTCGGCGGCCCGGCTCCCCGAGGCGATCACCTCCAGCCCGCTGCTCCCTCGCACCCTCACCATCCCCCCACCGGACACAGCCCGGCGCGCCCTGCTGTTCGAGGCGGCGCTGCGCCGGGTGCCCACCGCCGCCGAGCTCGATTACGAGCAGCTGGCCAACCGCAGCGCCGGGTTCTCGGGCGCCGACGTGCTCGCCGCCGTGGTGCAGGCGTCGGCGCTCATCGCCGCCGGCGGTGGCACCCTGACCCAGGACCAGGTGCTGGGAGCCATCGGGGAGATCACCCCTTCGTTGGGAACCACCGGGCTGGGGGAGATGCCCACCAGCGGCTTCGACAAGGTGGCCAACCTCGACGAGGTGAAGCGCCGGCTCACCGAGAGCGTCATCTGGCAGATGCGGGAACCGGAGCGGTTCTCCCGGCTGCGGATCGAGCCGCCCAGGGGCATCCTGCTGTACGGCCCTCCCGGTACCGGCAAGACGTTCGTGGTGCGGGCGTTGGCTCACGAGGCCGGGGCCGCCTTCTTCACGGTCAAGGGCGCCGAGCTGCTCGACAAGTGGGTGGGCGAATCGGAGCGGGCGGTGCGGGAGATCTTCGCTCGGGCCCGAGCGGTGGCGCCTTCCATCCTCTTCTTCGACGAGATCGACGCCCTGGCGCCGGTGCGGGGACGATCGACCAACAACGTCACCGACTCGGTGGTGGCGGCGCTGCTCACCGAGATGGACGGGGTCACCGAACGCGGCGATGTCTTCGTCATCGGGGCCACCAACCGGCGCGACCTGGTCGACCCCGCGCTGATCCGCGCCGGACGGCTGGAGACCCACCTCCACCTGGGACTCCCCGAGGCGGAAGCCCGTCGCGCCTTTTTCGGCATCGGCGACATCCCCTTTGCCGAGGACGTGTCCATCGACCGGTTGGTGGCGGCCACCGAGGGTTACTCGTTCGCCGACTTATCCGGCATGTTGCGCGAGGCGGCGCTGCAGGCGTTGCGCCGTGACTCCAGTGCCATCGAGGTCTCCAACGACGATCTGGACAAGGCGCTGGTGAACATCCTTCCCGCCACCGAGGCGGCAGCAGGTTGAATCTGGGTCGCTCGACCCTGGCGCCAACGCCCATCTGGACCACAATGGGGACGTGGCAGGCGACCATTGCAATCATGGGGGTAGCAGATGAAGGTGGGGATCCTGGCGGGAGGCTTTGGCACCAGGCTGGTCGAGGAGACCGAACGGATGCCCAAGCCGATGGTGGAGATCGGTGGGCGGCCCATCCTGTGGC
>JACDBE010000328.1 GCA_013695075.1 Acidimicrobiia bacterium | reverse complement strand
GTTCCAACCTGCAGATCGACCGCCGCGGTGTCATGCCGGCGGGCGGCACCGTCGGAACCGCTATGATCGGCGCCGCAGAAGAGCCCCCTTCAGGGCAGGGTGAAATCCCCGACCGGCGGTGACAGCCCGCGACCCCCGTAACAGGGGTGGACCCGGTGGAACTCCGGGACCGACGGTGACAGTCCGGATGGGAGAAGGAGGGCGTGGTGTCACGTGGCACGAACGGCAACCGAATCGGTTGGCCGCAGCCTTGGCTGTGGGCGATGGAACGTGCCGTTGAGGCCGCCGCCGCCCACCGCCCGCACCCCAACCCCCGGGTCGGCGCGGTGGTGCTGTCGTCGTCGGGCCGGCCGGTGGCCACCGGCACCCACCGGGCGGCGGGATCGCCCCACGCCGAGATCGTCGCCCTCGCCGGCGCTGGGTCCGACGCCGTCGGCGGCACCCTGGTGGTGACCCTGGAACCGTGCGCCCACCACGGGCGGACCGCACCATGCGTCGACGCCATCGCCGCCGCCGGAATCTCTCGGGTGGTGGTCGGTGTCGTCGATCCCGATCCTCGGGTTTCCGGAGCCGGGGTGGCCGCCCTGGCCTTCGCCGGGATTGCCGTCGAGGTGGGAGTTCCCGGCATCGACGCCGAGGCGGTCGACCCCGGCTACTTCCATCACCGCCGCACCGGCCGGCCCCGGATGACGCTGAAGCTGGCGGCCACCCTCGACGGGCAGACCGCAGCCGCCGACGGAACCTCGCAGTGGATCACCGGCGCCGCCGCTCGAGCCGACGCCCACCGGCTGCGCGCCGACGCCGATGCGGTGATGATCGGCGCCGGCACCCTGCGTCTGGACGACCCGTCGCTCGATGTGCGCCTCCCCGGCTACACCGGCGCCCAGCCGCGCCCGGTGGTCATCGCCGGTGACCGGGCGCTGCCCGCCGCCGCCTCGGTGTACCGGCGTCATCCGCTGGTTTACCGGCTGGGCCGGTCGGGGGCGGAGCCGGTCGGGCTCGAGGTGCTCGGGGCCGCCGACCTGCCCGCCGTGGTCAAGGACCTGGGGGCCCGCATGCTGGTCGATGTGCTGGTGGAGGGTGGGCCTACCCTGGCCCGGTCGATGCTGGCGGCCGGTGCGGTCGACCGGTTGGTGCTGTATCTGGCGGGTCGGCTCGCCGGCGGGCTGGGCCGTCCGCTGTTCGACGGGGTGTTCGCCACCCTGGGAGACGCCCGGGACCTCCACATCGACCAGGCGATCGCCATCGGCGGCGACCTGCGCATCGTCGCCAGGCCATGCTGATGTTCTCCGGCATCGTCACCGAGCTGGGGTCGATCGTCACCGTCACCGCCGGTGCCCATGGCGCCCGGATGGTGCTGCATGCCCCAGCAACCGCCCCCGCGATGCGGGTGGGGGACTCGATTGCGGTCAACGGCGTATGCCTCACCGCGGTCGCGTTGGACGGGCCCCGGTTCACCGTCGAGCTGGTCGCCGAGACCGTGACCCGCACCAACCTGGGGGAGCTGGCATCGGGCGACTCGGTCGACCTGGAGCGGCCCCTGGCAGCCGACGGCCGCTTCGACGGCCACGTGGTGCAGGGCCACGTCGACGGCACCGGGTGCGTCGCGGTGGTCACCGACGATGGCGACGGGCGCCGGATGCGGGTCGCCGTCGAACCGGGACTGGCCCGCTACATCGCCGAAAAGGGCTCCATCACCATCGACGGGGTCAGCCTCACCGTGACCGCGGTGTCGCAAGCCGATGACCCTTGGTTCGAGGTGGCCCTCATCCCGCACACGCTGCAGGTGACGGTGCTCGGCGGGCGTGTCCCCGGTGACACCGTCAACCTCGAGGTCGACATCATCGCCAAGTACCTCGAGCGGTTGCTGGCGGCACGGACATGACCGGCAACCACACTGGCAACCAAGTGGAGCGGGCGACGGCGGCGCTGGCCGGTGGCGGGTTCGTCCTGGTGGTCGACGACGAGCGACGGGAGAACGAGGGCGACCTGATCCTGGCCGCCGAGACGGCAACGGTGCCGCAGCTGTCGTTCATGATCCGCCACACCAGCGGGGTGATCTGCGTGCCGATGACCCCCGAGCGCATCGACGCCCTGGCGTTGCCGCTGATGGTGGCTGCCAACAACGAGTCGCACCGCACCGCCTTCACGGTGTCCGTCGACCTCATCGAGGGCACCACCACCGGCATCTCGGCGGCGGATCGCACCGCCACCATCCGGGCGCTCGCCGACGGGCGACTGGCCCCAACCGATCTCGCCCGGCCGGGGCATGTCTTCCCGCTCCGCTATCGCCCGGGAGGAGTGCTCACCCGCCCCGGCCACACGGAGGCCACCATCGATCTGGTTCGCCTGGCGGGGCTGACCGAAGTGGGCGTGCTGTGCGAGCTGGTCAACGACGACGGCACCATGATGCGCGGTGGCCAGCTGGACGACTTCGCCGCCACCCACGCCATCCCGGTGCTGTCCATCGCCCAGCTGGTCGAGCACCGCTGCCGCACCGAGTCCCTGGTGGTACCCGAGGGTGAGGCCCGCCTACCCACCGACCTCGGTGAGTTCCGCGCCCTCGGGTTCCGGTCGACGGTGGATGGATCCGAGCACATCGCCCTGGTGATGGGGGACATCGCCGGGGTCGACGACGTGCTCACCAGGGTGCATTCGGCGTGCTTCACCGGCGACGTGTTCGGGTCGCAGCGGTGCGACTGCCGTGCTCAGCTGGAGGGGGCCATGCAGCGGATCGCCGCCGCCGGCTCCGGGGTCATCGTCTACAACCGATCGCACGAGGGTCGCGGCATCGGGTTGCTCAACAAGCTGGCCTCCTACCGGCTCCAGGACGAGGGTCACGACACGGTGGAGGCCAATACCGCCCTCGGCTTCGCCGCCGACCAGCGGGACTTCGCCGTCGACGCGCAGATACTGGCGGCGCTCAAGGTGTCCAGCGTGGCACTCATGACCAACAACCCGGAAAAGGTGCGCCAGCTGGAACGCTACGGGATCACGGTGGCACGGCGGGTCTCCCTTGTCGTCGGGGTAGGGCCCCACAACGCCGGGTACCTGGCCACCAAGCGCACCAAGCTGGGGCATCTCATCGATCATCATGAGCCTCCCCGGTGAGGCTCGACACCGACACCATCGATGGAGACCTCGACCTGTCCGGCCTGCGCATCGCAGTGGTGCGCTCCCGCTTCAACGCCAGCATCACCGACGGCCTCCTCCAGGGGGCGCTGGACTGGTTGGAAGCGGCCGCGGTGGAGTCGGTGACCGTAATCGATGTCCCCGGGGCGTTCGAGCTCCCCGTGGTCGCCCGCTCGCTGTGCGCCCACCATGACGCCGTGGTCGCCCTCGGTGCCGTCATCAAGGGCGAGACCGACCACTACCACCACATCGCCCGCACGGCGTGCGATGGGCTGATGCGGGTGATGCTCGACACCGGGGTCCCCGTCGGGTTGGGGCTGCTCACGGTGCGCCTGCCGGCCCATGCCGTTGCCAGGGCGGCGCCAGGCGCGGAGAACAAGGGTGCCGAGGCGGCGGCGGCGGCGGCCACCACCGCCGCCCTGTTGCGCCGCCTGGCGGAGGCCACAGCGCCAGCCACGGGCCGGTGACCTCCTGAAGGTGATCGAGGTGACTTCGGCGGCGTTGATCATCGGGCATCGGGTCCGTATACTCCCGGCACCAACCGATACCGAAGCGGGGGCGCGCCTCCCACCCGGCCACCGTCGATCCCACCGGATCACCAGGTGCGCCGCGGTCCATCACACCCGATGGGGGCAGCGCCGCATGCGCTGCCCCTTCTCGATGGGGAACGGTGCCGGCGGGGCACTGACATCACCGTATCCGGGAGGTACCGCATCACAACCAGAGAACCGAGGGTCAACGAGCGCATCCGCGCCAGGGAGGTCCGGCTGGTCGACCCCGATGGAGGCCAGATCGGGCTCAAGACCATCGAAGAAGCCCGCTGGCTGGCCGACCAGCTCGGTCTCGACCTCGTCGAGGTGGCACCGGACGCCAAACCACCCGTGGTGCGGATGATGGACTACGGGAAGTTCAAGTACGAGCAGTCGGTGCGAGCCCGGGAGGCCCGCAAGAAGCAGACCCGGACCGTCATCAAGGAGGTCCAGTTTCGCCCCAAGATCTCCTCGAACGACTTCGAGGTGAAGCGCCGGCGGGTGGAGCGGTTCCTCGGTGAGGGCGACAAGGTGAAGGTGTCGATGCGGTTCCGGGGACGGGAAGTCACCCATCCCGAGCTGGGGCGGGAGGTGCTGGACCGTCTCGCTGCCGCCATCGAGGGCAGCGGGACGGTGGAGACCGGTCCCATGATGGACAACCGGCAGATGACCATGGTGCTGGCCCCGCTGCGGCGGATGGCACCGGCCGCTCCCGTAGAACCGGCGGCGGCCGCTGGAGACGGCCAGGTGGCGACCGAGGTCGCAGCCGGCGACGGGTTGGTTGGGGCCCCCACCGACGGCACCAGAAGCGATCCGCCGGCCACTGAGCCGGTGGACGAAGACGAGACGTAGAAAGTGTGAAGACGTGCCCAAACAGAAGACACATCGGGGCGCCGCCAAACGGCTGCAGGTCACCGGAACCGGCAAGATCAGCCGGCGCAACGCCTGGCGGGGTCACAACCGGCACAAGAAGAGCGGCAAGCGGTGGCGCCGGGTACAGGGCGAGAGCGTGCTCACCGGGGGCAACGCCCGCCGCGCCGCCCGGCTGCTGGGAAGGTAGGACAGGTCATGGCGAGAGTGAAGCGGGCGGTCAACGCCGCCAAGAAGCGCCGCAAGGTGATGGCGCGCGCCGCCGGGAACACCGGGGCCAGAAGCCGCCGTTACCGGGCGGCACGCGAGCAGAACCTCAACTCGTTGCAGTACGCCTACCGGGACCGCCGGGCGCGCAAGGGTGAGTTCCGCCGGCTGTGGATCACCCGGATCAACGCCGGGGCGCGGATGCACGGCACTACATACTCCCAGCTGATGGCCGGGCTCAAGGCGGCCGAGGTCGAGGTCGACCGCAAGATGCTGGCCGACTTGGCCGTGAACGATCCCGACGCCTTCGCCGCCCTAGTGGAGGTGGCGGCGGCGACGTCCACCGACTGACGGATCCCGCCATCGCCCCGCCGGCGCTGACCTCGGTGCGCAACCGGCGGGTGGCCGCTGTCGCCCGGCTGCACGACCACCGCACCAGGCGATCGCTGGGTCGCACCATCATCGAGGGGCCGTCCCAGATCGCCGATGCGGTGGCGGCGGGAGCGGACATCATCGAGCTGTTCGCCCTCGACCCCGGTCACCTTCCCGCCGCGGTGACGGTGCCGCCGACCATCGTGACCGCCGAGGTGCTGGCCAGGATGGCGGGCACCCTTCACCCGCGGGGACCCTTGGCGGTGGTGTCCATCCCCCGGGCGGCTGCGTTGCAGGCGGCGGACGTCGTCGTGCTGTGGGACATCACCGACCCGGGCAACGCCGGGGCCATCGTGCGCAGCGCGGCCGCGTTCGGGTTTGCCGTGGCCACCACTACGGGGTCCACCGACGTGTGGTCACCGAAGGCGATCCGGGCTGCTGCCGGCGCCCAGTTCCGCACACCCCACACCGAGCTCGCTGACGATGCTCTGGCCGCCCTGACAAGCACAGGGCTCACCCTGATGGCGGCGGTCGCCGTCGGGGGTCAACCGGTCGAGGAAGTGGCCGGAGGGCTCACCGGTGCGGTAGCCCTCCTCATCGGCAGCGAGGCGCATGGACTTCCGGAGGTGGTGACCACCGCGGCGATCCCGGTGTCGCTCACCCTCGACGGGGGGGTGGAGAGCCTCAACGCCGCCGTCGCCGCCGGGCTGCTCATGTACCTGCTGCGCTCCCGCCGCCATCGCCCCGGTGGTTCCTGAGCGTGGAGCGTCTGGTAGGGCTGCCGGAGTGAGCCCCTTCTCGCTCTTCCCCCGGCAGTCGCGGACTCGGACGAGCGCCCCGGGCGATGACGATGCCTCGCCGGTCAGCAATGGCTCACCTGACCCGGCTCAGGTCCTCACCAGGGGACGGCTGCGAGGTATCGACATGGCGCGGGCGCTGGCGATCGTCGGCATGGTCTCGGTACACACCGGC
>JACDBE010000327.1 GCA_013695075.1 Acidimicrobiia bacterium | reverse complement strand
TCCGCTCCCCGTTCTTCAGGACCTTGTGGGCGATGGTCTCGTAGGGCACGCGCCTCCTCACAGAGCTAGTGGCGGGCAGGCTAGTGCCGACGGTGCCATCCGTCCCTGGGTGGTCTGGCGCGTTTGCGTCACCGGATCGAGGTGGTGGCCGCGGATCGCCGGCGCGCGGTCTGGCGTGGTGGGCGCTGGCAGGATTGAACTGCCGACCTCTACCGTGTCAAGGTAGCGCTCTCCCACTGAGCTAAGCGCCCGTCGTGGCCGGATACTACGCCGTGCCCCGGGCCCACAGAGGCGACGCCGGGACTCGAACCCGGGTAGAGGGTTTTGCAGACCCTTGCCTAACCACTCGGCCACGTCGCCGGGTCTGAGATCGGTCCTGCGGCGACACCGATCGCAGAAGTGGGCGGCCGGCGACCGCCCACGGGGAGCGGACGACCGGGTTCGAACCGGCGACCTCAACCTTGGCAAGGTTGCGCTCTACCAGCTGAGCTACGTCCGCCTGACGACACAATGTTAGCCCGGTACCGGTGCCGTCCAAGTCCCTGTTCGGGTCCATATCATGGACCGCTCGACCCGAAACCGTCCTCGCCCCGGGTCGACGCAGGCAGCTCGGTGACCTCGTCGAATCCCAGGTTGGCCAACGGAACCACCACCAGCTGGGCGATGCGATCTCCCCGCCGCAGGGTGACCGTCTCGTCGCCGAGGTTCACCGCGATCACCTGCAGCTCGCCGCGGTACCCGGCGTCGACCACCCCGGGGGCGTTGACCACCGAGATGCCATGACGCATCGCCAATCCGCTGCGGGGACACACCAGCCCAACATGACCCTCCGGGATGGCGACGGCAATCCCGGTGGGGATCAGGGTGCGTTCGCCCGGCGCCAATGTGGCCGAGTGGCGGGCGTGCAGATCGACACCGGCGTCCCCCGGGTGGGTCTGCCGAGGCAGAGGAAGCGCCGGATCGAGCCGCAGGAGCGGTATCTTCATCGCGGTCGATTCTCGCCACCGGCGGCGGGGGCGGCAAGGCAACACCCTCAGGACGACGCGCTGGTGACCAAGCAATACCCCCTCTCTCCCTCCCGGATGCCCGGCAACGATGGGCGTTGGTTCCTCAAGGCAGCCGGGGTCGACGGCAGAGCGACCGAGCTCGGCGACGTGGACGCCGATAGCGAATCGACCTCGGAACTGGTGCGGGAGCTGTGGGGTTCCGGCTCGGATCAGGACGAGCTAGCGACGTGGTCACCGCGCCAGCTGAGCCGTCTGGTGGTGCGCAGGCGCGATGTTCGCTGGCCGATGGTGGCCGGCGGCGTGCTGCTGGTCGCCCTCGTGGTCGGGGCGGCGTTGTGGCTGCCAGGGACATCCGCCCGCCGTGCCAGCGCAGTGGCCAACCGGTACGAGATGGCATACGTCACCCTCTACGAGGACCTGGCTCCCGGACAGCAGGTGCTGGCGACACTGACCGAACCGGCCTCCACCGTCGCCGACTTCGCCGATGCGTCTGCGGTGATCACCCAGATGCACGATGGCGCCGATGATGCGCTGGCGTTGGTAACCGATCCCCTGCCAACCGCTTACCCGCTGGCCCCGGCGACGCCGTTATCCCAGCTCGGCCCGCAACGGGACTCGCTGTCGGTGCAGGCCACTGCGGCCGAGGCCATAGCCGGACGTCTTGGCGATCTGCTCGATTACCGCATCGCCACCGCCCGGCTGTTCGCCACCGGCGATCTGCCCACCGATCGCACCGGCGTCGGTCTCAACCAGTTGACCGAACGTCTCGCCGTCGCTGCCGCCGACAGCGCCATCGCCCTCGAACAGCTGCCCGAGGATGTCGCTTTCGCCGAGCACAATGAGGCGGCTCGAGAGGCGGTGACCCGGTTGTCCACCTGGCAGGCCGATTACCTGGAGGCCTTGCGGGTGGGCGACACCGCAGCCGCCGAGGTGCTCGTTGCCGAATGGGATTCGACGAGCGACCAGCTCGACGCCCTGTTCGTGGCTGCGCTGGCACGCGCCCGCACCGAGATCGACGCCGACATCATCGAGCTGGCCGCCGGCATCGACAGCAGCCTCGACCGGCTGGAGGCGTTGTAGTCGGGCTACACCACGGCAACGGCGTCTGCGTCCGCAGGCTCAGCCCTTGCCTTCGAGCTCGGCCATCTCCCGCTCGAAGTCCTCGGCGCCGGTGAACTCCTTGTACACAGAGGCGTACCGCAGATAGGCGACCTCGTCGAGCTGACGCAGCCCGGCGAGGACGGCGTGGCCGATCTCGTCGGCGGTTACCACATCGCGCCTCCCCACCGCCTGCTCGATCTCCTCGACCAGACGATCGACCGACTCGGCCGGGATGGGACGGTCGGCCATGGCACGCACCATTCCCCGGCGCAATTTAGCGCTGTCGAATCGCTCCAACCGCCCGTCGCGCTTGCGGACGACCGGAACGACCTCCGCCCGCTCGTATGTGGTGAAGCGTCGCTCGCACTCGACGCACGCTCGGCGGCGCCGTACCGAGGCGCCACCATCGGCGGACCGGCTGTCGACCACCCGAGTGTCGGGGGCCGGGCAGAAGGGGCATCGCATGCCCGTGAGGGTAACCACCACGGCATGTTGACGAGGATGCGGACCGGCGGTGGGTCTGGGGCCGCGGGCCGGCCGCTTCGCTACCCCTCCCCGGCTGCTCCGCAGTCACCCCTCCCAGAGGGAGGGAAAAAAGAAGGGAGGGGAAAGTCAAAGAGGGAGGGGAACATGCTTCAGGGGGCGGGGAGCAGGAGGACGTCTCCTGGGTGGATGAGGCTGTCGCCTTGGTCGTTGAGGTGGCGGATCTCGGCTATGAGAACCCTGACATCGCTGCCTGCTTCGCTGCGCTCGGTGGCGATGGACCACAGGGTGTCGCCGGCGGTGACCGTGTAGGCGACGGTGTCTGGGTTGGATCCGGATGCCACGGGGTCGATGCCTGCCGGGCTCACCGCCCGCACCGACGAAGCCAAGAGGAGCACCGCGAGCACGACCGTGGAGATGATGACCGTCGTCCTGGGGACGGTGGCCTGCCGTGTCATCGTCGGTGCTCCTCTCGGTTCGTTGGTGCGTTCCGGAGATCGCTCTCCATCTCGGAACGTATCCGGTGGGTGTGACAGATTTCGAGGTGGCGTGGCCTCAAACCCCGTCACCCGAACATACGTTCGTCGACACGGGCTACCGTATCGAACGTCTGTTCCCTTGTCAAGGCGAACATATGTTTGGTCTGATCGCGAAATGCAGCTACGCTTGATGGAGCGAGAGAAAGGCGAGGGCGCATGTCCACCGGTACGTTGACCGCACGCCAGCAGCAGATCCTGGACCTGATCCATGACACGGTGGCCACCCGGGGCTATCCGCCGTCGGTGCGAGAGATCGGCGACGCCGTCGGTCTCAGCTCGCCGTCGACGGTGCACAGCCACCTGTCCACGCTGGTACGAGAGGGCTACCTGCGCCGCGACCCCTCCAAGCCACGGGCCATTGAGGTGCTGGGAGTCCCTGACGCCGACGGCGGGATGAGGCGGGCGTCGGTACGCGATGTCCCGTTGGTGGGGCGCATCGCCGCTGGTTCCCCCATCCTGGCTGAGCAGGACATCGAGGAGATCTACCCACTGCCCACCGACCTCGTCGGCAACGACCCGGCGTTCATGCTCCAGGTGCGGGGCGACTCGATGATCGACATCGGCATCTTCGACGGCGACTACGTGGTGGTTCGCCGTCAGCGCGACGCCCGTGATGGGCAGGTCGTGGCCGCCCTCGTCGACGGCGAGGAGGCAACGGTGAAGCGGCTGCGGCGGATCGATGGCCGGGTGGTGCTCAAGGCGGAGAACCCCGACTTTCCTCCGATGGTGTTCGCCGACGGTGTCGAAATCCTGGGGATCGTCGTTGCCGTGCTGCGCCGGATCGAGTAGCAGCGCCCCGTTCGGTCAGGCGATGACGCCGGTGAAGACGATCTCGGCGGGACCCTCGATCCAGGCCTGGTTGCCGTCGAGCTCGACCAGCAGCTCCCCGCCGGGCAGCTCCACGGTGACCCGAGG
>JACDBE010000313.1 GCA_013695075.1 Acidimicrobiia bacterium | reverse complement strand
CTTCCACCCTGCCCCGGCTTGGCCAGGGAGCGGCGCGGATATCGCACTTTCGCTGGAGTAGGAAGGGCGGGCGGAGGCCGCTCGTCACGGTCGGAGCCGAGCCCGCAGGGCGAGGCGCCGCTCGGCTCGGAGACACGCATGTGGTTCCGAGCCGATGTACCAAGGTAGGGTCGTGCCAATGAGCACCGCCCGCACCGCCGCCCCCGAGATCGATCGTCTCGTCCTCTCCGTCAACCGCGCCGTCGGACCGCGCCACGGCCCACAGCTGCAGGCGCTGGCCGACGAGGTCGGCCTCGACTCGCTGGAAATGCTGCCCAACCTGTATGACTTCCTGGCGGCGGGCCGGTTGACCCCCGAGCTGGCCCGGCTGCGGATGCGCTACGCCCCTGGCGGGGCGGTGGAGCGGCGTCTGGGCGAGCTCCGGGACAAAGGGCTGCTCGGGGAATCGGAGGGATCAACGGAGGCCAGTCCGTTCTTCCGGACTCTGCTCGACGCTTTGGCCACGGCGCGGGCGGATGTGGCGAGGTCGGCATGGGGCAACCACCCCGAATTGGTGGCCACCGTGGCCGACAATGCAGCAACGGTGGCGTCTGCTACCTCCGACGATCATGTGGTGGCAGTGGTGCATCGGGACATGCCCGAGCCGGCCGAACCGGAAGCCCGGTTGTTCCACCGCCTTACCACCCTGCGCTACATCCGCCAGCACGACCACGCCGAGGCCTGGCTGCGCCGCCACCTGACCGCCGAGGAGATGGTGGCCATGACCGAGCTGTGGCATGGCGAGACCATCGACACCTCCCACCCTGGGCTCCCCGGGCTGGACGGCAAGGGCTATACCGACGATGGAAGCCTCACCGATAAAGGCCGGCAGGTGCGCCAGGCGATCGAGGACGACACCAATACCCTGGCCCAGGTGTCGTTCGACGTCCTCGAACCAGCCACCGCCACTGCCTTTATTGACGCCCTCCGCCGCCTTCCCAGCGCCACCCCATAGAGGCCTGGTCCACGTCCCGATTAGCGTCTTCGCCGCGATTTCTCGTATCTGAACACGCAGCCGATCCTCGATTGGCGTAGGCTCCGCTCCGTCCAGGGGGACATGACATCATGCGTGGTCGGTTGGCGCGCCTGTTCGACTCGCCGTTCCTGAAACGGCTGGGTTGGCACGCCCGTCAGATCGCCACCAAGGTCGACGGGCGTTTCTTCCGGTCGCTGGCGCTAGGACTGGTCGCCATCCTCGGCATCGTCTCGGTGGTGGTCTGGGCCGCCGAGACCGAGCGTTCGATCGGCGACCTCGGGGCTTCGTTCTACTGGTCGGTCACCACCGTCATGGGTCAGGGGGATGCCTCGTATCTGTCGCGGCCGGTGGGATGGGCCATGGGTTGGGTGCTCGGGCTGTTCGGGGTGGCCATCGTGGCCACCATCACCGGCGCCTTCGTCGGGTTCGTCATCGATTTCCTACTCAAGGAGGGACAGGGGATGGGAGCCTCCGGCTACCGAGACCACATCGTGATCTGCGGATGGAACACCACCGCACGGGATCTGCTCCGGGAGCTCCAGACCGACGCCTACCAGGGTGACGTCGTGCTCATCCACAACTCGGAGACCAACCCGGCCGGTGACGGCGTTTACTACGTGCGCGGCGACACCGCCAACGAGGCTGACCTGGATCGGGCTGGGATGAGGTCGGCGCGGTCGGCGATCATCTGCCCGGCCAGCCCCAGCGACGACGCCGACATGCACTCGATCCTCACGGTGCTCGCCATCGAGTCGATGGCGCCGGAAGTGCGCACCGTGGTGGAGGTCAACAACCCAAACCACGTTCCCCACTTCCGGAGGGCCGAGGTGGACGAGCTCCTGGTCACCTCCCGGCTCGCTTCCCGGCTGCTGGCCCGTTCCGCCATCTATCCGGGACTGTCCGAGCTGGTCACCGACATCGTCTCCGGAGGCGAGGGGTCAGAGCTGTACCGGGTGACCATCCCCGAGGAGTGCGTCGGCAAGTCCATCGACGAGGTGTCGGCCATGATGCGGGCCAACCACTCCGCCACCCTCCTCGCCGTGTCCCGCAACGGGTCGACCTTCACCAACCCCGGCGCCGACTTCCAGGTGATGGCCGATGACGACCTGGTGGTGGTGGCCGAGTCGCTGGGCACGCTGCGCCCCCTGCGCAACGCCACCGCCTTCGAGTAACCCCGCCGCCGGGTTCCGCTTCGAGGTCTGTTGGCGGCGGCCATTGAGCAAGCGCGTCGGCCGCGGTGCAGCCGGGGAGGGGGCCCCCCGGGCGAGCGGCGGCATATGCCATCACTCCCACAGCGCTCCGCTCGGCACCGTCTCCCAACGAGAGCGGGAACCGATCCGCTTGCCTAACTGGCGGTTCTGGCGGACACTGTCAACACGAACCAACCAGCTCCGCCCGCCAACCGCCGTCGCTTCTCCGGACGGCGCACCAATCTGGGGTTGCTCTTCGCCCTGGTCAGCGCCTTCATCACCGGTTCCGTGGTGCAGGCGGTGGGTGCTCCCACCGCAGGCCGCTGGCTGGCTGCAACCCACGGGGTCATCGGCCTGGCGGTGCTGGTGCTCACCCCATGGAAGTCCCGGGTCATCAGCCGAGGACTCGAGCGGCGCAACCGGGGCCGCACCCTGTCGTTGATCCTGGCGGCGATCACGCTCATCGTCATCGTGACCGGGGTGGTGCACACCACCGGGCTGCTGTCACGGATCGGTCCCTTCACCGTGCTCTGGTGGCACATCGCTGCCGCCCTGGCGCTGCTGCCGGTCCTGGGGTGGCACGTGGTCGTGCGCAACACCCTGCCCCGCCCCCTCGACGCCACCCGGCGCAACCTCCTCCGCCTAGCCGGTTTGGCATCGACAGGGGCGGTGTTGTGGTGGGGTGCCGACCGCGCCATCAGCCTGAGCGGACTCCCCGGTACCGAGCGGCGCTTCACCGGCTCCCACGAGCGGTCGTCGTTCGATCCGACGGGCATGCCCGTGACCTCGTGGCTCGACGACACCACCCCGACCATCGACCCAAGCTCGTGGCGGCTGACCCTCAGCGATGCCGCCGGATCCAGGTCACTGGCCCTGTCCGATCTCGCCAGCTTCCCCGCCGTGGAGGTCACCGCAGACCTCGATTGCACCAGCGGCTGGTGGAGCCGGCAGATATGGGAGGGGGTGCGACTCGACCGGCTGGTCGACGCCGGAGAGGCGCGCTCGGTCGTGGTCCGATCGGCCACGGGATACGCCCGCCGTTATCCGATTACAGATCTCGGCCGACTGTGGCTCGCCACCGGGGTAGGCGGCGAGTCCCTGAGCCCCGGTCACGGGTTCCCCGTCCGGCTGATCGCTCCCCATCGCCGCGGCTTCTGGTGGGTGAAGTGGGTGGACCGGGTGGAGACATCGTCGCTCCCGTGGTGGGTGCAGTCCCCGTTCCCCCTCACCTGATCGCCGGCGGATGTTGCGGGCCAGCACCCCGGCCAGTTGGCGCTCGACGCCGGGGCCGCTGATCCGGTACTTGTACAGCGGCGAGGTGTCGAACACCCGACGGCCGTGCGCACCGCCAAGTACTCGACGGCTCTTCCCCGACGAGCCGACAAGGTGTACG
>JACDBE010000310.1 GCA_013695075.1 Acidimicrobiia bacterium | reverse complement strand
AGGTCCGCCAGCGTCGGGTAGGACCTGAACCCGAGCACCTCGTCGGCGGCGGGGTTCACCGGGTAGGTGCGCAGCGGGGTGCGCACCAGGTAGGCGGCGACGAAGTTCGAGGAGCGGATGGGGTTGGGCGACACCCCCACCAGCGCCACGGAACGGGCGGTGCGGATGATGCGCAGCCGGTCGAGGGCGCTCGCCTCGGGGACGGTGGCGGTGGTCATGGCGTGGTCATGGTGGCGAGACCAGGGCATGGTCGAGATCCCACAGGATGTCATCGACGTCTTCCAACCCCACCGAGATGCGGATCATGTCGTCGCCGATACCGGCCGCGTGGCGCCGTGCCGCCGGGACCTGCTGGTGGGTAGTCGATGCCGGATGGATCACCAGGGTCTTGGCGTCACCGACGTTGGCCAGGTGGCTGGCCAGAGAAACGCCCTCGATGAGGCGGATGCCGGCGTCCAGCCCGCCGACCACCCCAAAGGTGAACACCGCCCCCGGTCCCGAGGGGAGGTAGCGCCGGGCCCTGGGCGTCCATGGGTTGTCATCGAAGATGGGGAACGACACCCACGACACCGCCGGGTGCTGGCGCAGGTGCTGGGCAACGGCGATGGCGTTGGCGACGTGGCGTTCCATGCGCAGCGGCAAGGTTTCCAACCCGATCAGCAGCAGGAACGAGTTGAACGGCGACAGCGGGGCACCGATGTCGCGCAGCAGCTCGGCGCGGGCCTTGGTGAGATAGCCGTACTCGCGGAAGTTCTCCCAGAACCGCAGGTCGTGATAGGCCGGCGACGGTTCCGTGATCAGCGGGAAGTTGCCGTTGTCGTACGGGAAGGTGCCCGATTCGACGATCACCCCGGCGATGACGGCGCCGTGGCCGCCGATGAACTTGGTGGCGGAGTGGACCACGATATCGGCCCCGTGCTCGATGGGGCGTCACAGGTAGGGAGTGGCGAAGGTGTTGTCGACCACCAGGGGGATCCCCCGCTCGTGGGCCAGCCCGGCCACCGCGGTGATGTCGAGGACGTCTCCAAGGGGGTTGCCGATGGTCTCGCCGTACAGCAGCTTGGTGGCCGGGGTGATGGCAGTGGCGACGGCGTCCAGGTCGTCGAAGTCGACGAAGGTGACGTCGATCCCCATCCGGCGCAGCGTCACGTCGAACTGGGTGAAGGTGCCTCCGTACAGCGACCGGGAAGCGACCATGGCATCGCCCGCTCGGGCCAAGGTCAGCAAGGCGATCAGCTGCGCCGACTGCCCCGCCGCGGTGGCCACCGCACCCAACCCCCCCTCGAGCGAGGCCATACGCTCCTCGAAGGCGGCGGTGGTCGGATTGCCGATCCTGGTGTAGATGTTGCCGAAGTTCTGCAGGGCGAACAGGTCGGCGGCATGCTGGGCGTCCTCGAACACGAACGAGGTGGTGGCGTAGATGGGCATCGCCCGGGCCCCCGTCTCCGGATCCGGAGGCTGGCCGGCGTGGATCGACCGGGTGGCGAACCCGAAGACATGGTCCTCTTCCATGTCCCCCAGCATGGTCGCCGGCGCCGGCGTCGACAACCACGACCAGGGGGCCCCGTCCCGACGCCTGGCTTACCGCTGGTGCCGGCGGCGGATCACGACCGGCTGGGTGGGGCAGCGGTGCCGGTGTCGGTGCGGGTGCGCAGCCCGAGCAGGCCGCCGATGGTGACCAGCAGGGTGCCCACGATCAGCACGATGAAGCCGGGCCCGGTGGCCACGTCGAAGGCCTCGGGGATGCCGCCGGCGTCGAAGACCTGCTCGAAGCCGGCGCTGAGGGCGTCGGCGTTGTCTCCCGCCTCGAGCCACTTGGTGACGGCGTATGCGGTGAGCGCCACCCCGATGAGGGTGACGATGCCGGCTCCGGCCTTGGTGAACGATTGGTCCCGGGGAGGCTGGAACACCAGGGCGAGCACGATGAGGATGGCCACAACCACCGCTACCTGCGCCCAGGTATCCAATCCGCCCCAGATGGTGGGGAGCCCGGCGGGCATTGTCTCCACGCTCTCGGACAGTGCCTCGAGCACCGACTCGCCGGGGCTGGTGAGGGCTTTGAGGAAGAGGCCGATGACGCCGATGACGACGCCGAGGAGGGCGACGACTCTGCCGATGTGCATGGGGGCTCCTTGGTAAGCGCGGTTCCCCGAGCTTAGGGACCGGCGCCCCCGTCACCAATGATTCCCACGTCGGCGGGGGCTACGAGGGTGTGTCGGTGTCGCTGGATGACTCGTGATCTTCGCCGTGACCGCCGCCCGGCGTCGCCGGGAAGGACTCGGTGTCGATCTGGTCGAGCTCATCCTGGGTGAGCTGGCCGTCGTCCAGGTAGGCGGCGGCGGGGCCGTTGGGGTCGTTGAGCAGATGATCATCGGGCAGCGCCGCCAGCTCGTCGGCGTCGATGACCCCGTCGTCGAGCAGCTCTTCCTGCCCGCCGGCACCGCCGTTGCGGTCACCGGCCTGCCCTTCCCGGCCCGCCTCGATGCGGTCGCGCGCCTCCTGACGTCTCGCCTCGAGGGCGGCTTCGATGGCGACGGCTTGGGCTTCGGTGATGGTGTCGTCGGCCACCAGCCCGTCCAGCACCTCGGCTACCAGGCTCGACCCACCCCGGGACTGGCTGTCCCTGGCGGAGCCGTCGGATGCCTCCGCGCCCGTGTCATTGTCGCCAGAAGTGGTGGGGGCCGGGGTGGCGGACGAGTCGCGGTTGGCGGCGTAGATGGCGCCGCCGGCGGCGATGACGCCCACCGCGATCAGCGCGACGAGAAACTTGCGCATGGCTCGCACCTTTCGTTCATGTCTTTCAGGTTGATGGAGACATAGTCGCCGAGGGCGGTGAAGAGCCGCTGAGGACAGGCTGAGAGGCTGATGAGAAACCCACGCTTCACCCGGGGAGCCGGAACCCAACCGTGGCTCCACCCTCGGGGGAATCCTCGACGAACACCGAGCCGCCGTGGCCCTCCGCCACGTTGGCCACGATGGCCAATCCCAGCCCAGAACCGGGGGTGGTGCGTGCCGCGGCGGAGCGGTAGAAGCGGTCGAACACCCGGGGCTTGTCAGCGTCTCCGATCCCGGGGCCGGCATCGGAGACCGAGACGCTGTTGCCCGAAACCGACACCCGCACCGTCGACTGCGGTGGGCTCCACTTGAGGGCATTGTCCACCAGGTTGGAGATGGCCCGTTCCAGGGAAGGGGCCCGCCCGGAAACGACGCTGTGGTTGGCGTCGAGGGTGATGGTGCGCCCACTGCGGCGCTGGAAGCGGGCCACCACCTCGCCGGCCAGCTCGCCCAGATCCACGTTCGTCACCGGCTCGGCGCCGGCGTCGTGGTCGGCGGCGAGCGTGACCAGCACACTCACCAGGGTCGACAGCTCCTCGATCTCCTCGGTGGCGGCGGCGACCAGGCGGCGGCGATGCTCGACCGGCTCCCCGTCCGACTTGGCCAGCAGCTCGATGTTGGTGCGCAGCGCGGTGAGCGGCGTGCGCAGCTCATGGCCGGCGTCGCGCACCAGTCGCTCCTGATCGAGGCGCGATCGCCGCAGACCCTGCATCATCTTGTTGAAGCCGGTGGCGAGCCGCCCCACCTCGTCGGTGCGATCGACGGTGATGGCGGTGTCGAGGTCGTTGGTGGCGGTGACGTGCTCCACGGTCCTGGTCAGCTCGTCCACCGGGCGTAGGGCGCTGCGTGTCACCCACAGCCCGAGCACCCCGGCGGCGACGATCCCGGCGATGCCCACCACGACAAGGCGCAGGGTGATGCCCCGCATGGTCTGATCGAACTCGTCGAGGGATCGTGCCACCTGGATGGCACCCTCGCCCACCTGGGCGGTGAGCAGGCGCATCGGCCCGGCGCCGGTGTCCACCGAACGCACCTGGCGGCGTCGGTCCCCTCGAGCCACCGCCAGATCCTCCTCGCTCACCGGGAGCTCGACGGTCTGGTTGGAAGGCGCCGCCGTCTCTCCTTCGGCGGTGATGACCTGGAGGTAGAGCGCATCGAAGCCGCGCAGCGCCCGCCCGAACGGGTCTTCCGGTCCCGGCTCGGTCAGCGACCGGGACCCGCCCAGCCCCAGCGTGCCCCGACCCAGGGCGGCGGCGCGATCCACCAGGCTGGCGTCGATGCCGCTGAGCAGCTCACCTCTGGCCACGGTGCGCGCCACCACCACCCCGGTGACCACCACGATGGCCGCCACCGCAGCCGTCACCAGCGCCAGTCGGGCCCGGAGCGTCACGACGCCGCGGAACGAATGACGTAGCCGACTCCGCGCACGGTGTGGATCAGCCTTGGGGCGTCCTCCGGCTCGGTCTTGCGGCGCAGGTAGCCGACGTAGACGTCGAGCGAGTTGGAGGTGGTCTCGAAGTCGTATCCCCAGATGCGCTCGTAGATGACGGCGCGGTTGAGCACCTTGCCCGGGTTCTCGATGAGCAGCTCCAACAGATCGAACTCGGTCTTGGTGAGATCGATGGGGACTCCAGCCCGGGTCACCTGCCGCGTGCCGACGTTCACCTCGAGGTCGTCCACCCGGTGGACCTCGGTCGTCGACCCGGTGGCCCGCCGCAGCAGAGCCCGCAGCCGTGCCAGCAGCTCGTCGAGGGCGAAGGGCTTGACCAGGTAGTCGTCGGCGCCGGCGTCGAGTCCGGCCACCCGATCGGTGACCGTGTCGCGGGCGGTGAGCACCAGGATGGGGGTGGCGTCACCTCTGGCCCGTATCCGCCGGCACACCTCCAATCCGTCGATGATGGGCATCATGACGTCGAGCACGATGGCGTCCGGGGGGTGGTTGAGCACCATGGACAGACCTTCGGACCCGTCGTTGGCGGTGGACACCTGGTACCCCTCGAAGACCAGCGCCCGTTCCAGCGCCTGGCGGACGCCGCGGTCGTCCTCGATGATGAGGATGCTGGCGCTGTCGGTCATGCGGTAACGGCCCCCCGGTCGGTGACGGCAGTGTGCTGTGCCGCCATCTTGCCACCACCATGCCGCCTCGACGTCGGGAAGTATGAGGGAATGCTGAGATCCTGGTGAGAGCTGGCTCAGCGGTCGGGACTCTCTTCGTCGTCGGTGTCTCGCTTCCGGTGAGCGCTCGGGTGGCTGCGCCAACGACCGGTGGCGATGGCGATGATGGCCGCCAGCGACATGGATGCGGTCATACCCACCCAGTGTGGGGGAGCACCGGGGATGGGTTGCGCCGTGGCGTCCAGGTAGCCGGAATGGCCGCCGCTGCCGGCATCGAACAGGCGGGCGCCGAACTTGGGGTCGCTCGGTATCGTCCCGAAGGTGCTGTTGACCTTGGCGCCGAGGGTTCCCTCGACGGCCGCCGCCAAGATGCCGAACGGCTGGGGTGCGCCAGAGAGGTTGCCCAGCATGTCGACCCCTTTACCGGCCTGGACGACCTCGTCGTCGCAGGCCTCCCCCACCCATAGCCGCAAAGGGTCGATGCCCAGCTCGGTGGCATGGTCCGTACCGGTTCCCACCGAGCCGATGAGGATGACGTCGTGGTCGGAGGGGAGGTCGGCGGCCAGGCCGGCGGCCAGCGCCTTACCCAGCAGCAGCGCCCCGTACGAGTGGGCCACCAGGGTGAGGTGTTTGCCGTCCACCGCAAGCAGGTCCACCAGCGCTGCCAGCTCGTGGGCACCGGCGTCGGCGGCATCGGGGAGGATGGCGTCGGCGAAGTCGGGGGCGTCGTACACCAATCCGGTCACCACCGCCAGGTCCCCGTCGGTGACACGGAGCATCCGCTCGGCGTTGCCGGCCATGGCGTCGACGTCGAGCTTGTCGGTGCCGGTGCCGGGGAGGAGCACGGTGAGGTGGTCGGCGTCGGTGGGGCCAACCCATTCGGCGATACGGCCGTCGCCCGCCCAGTCGAAGACGACGAAGGTGCGCCCCAGCATCCCGGTGAGTGTTTCCCGCTCGGCGGCGAGCCTCACGGCGGTGTCCGGCCCGGGGTCAGTGCCCAACTGGTGGTCGATGTCCTCGATGGCGAACTCGATGCGGCGGCGGTTGGCGGCGAACAGAATGTCCACCGGAAGCCCGGCGACACCGGCGATCTCGGGTGCCCGCCTCGCCACCGCCGCTGCCACCGCCGGGTCGAGCGTCTCTAAGAACCCGGCGGCGATCGTCGTCGGTTGATGGGCGAGCATCGAGGAGACAGCGGCCAGAGCGGCGGACACCTGGACGTCGAAGGTCCCCCAGCCGATCGGTGTTGCGGTGGTGAAGGCATGATCGACGGCAGACCCAGTGATGGCGAGGTGGTTGGCGTCGGTGACCGTGGTGGCAATGGGGCTGGCGTAGTCGAGGATGTCTGCCCGCTCGGTCAGGCTGTGCGACCAGTCCTGTCCCCATGCCGCCACCGGTTCGGTTCCCACCACGGGTGCCAGGTCGCCGGAGAGGGCCATGGCGGTGGCGGCTATGCCCATGGCGGTCTCGGTGGCGTCAACGACCGCCATCGCCAGCAGCCGCAGCTCGTCGGGGTTCGCGGAGTACACGGGCACCCCGCGAAGGTATGCCCCCCGAAGGGCCGATTCAAGACCCCTGGATCACCGGCTGTTCGGGGTGACCAGCGCCAGACCCCACGACACCAGCGTGATGACGATAGAACCAAGGAAGGTCGACAGGTTGTCGGCGCTGGTGAGACCGAGATCGAGGCGATCGGGCCCGGCCAGCCACACCACGAGGGCGAACATCAGCCAATTGATAACCAGGAAGAACAACCCCAACGTGAGGATCAGCACCGGCAGGCTGAGCATCGTCACCAGCGGTCGGATGAAGGCGTTGATCAGCCCCACGATCAACCCGATGATGATGAGCTGCCAGATGCTCCCAGAGAAGTCGAGACCGTCGACTACCGCCACCGCCACCCACACTGCGGCGGCGCCGATCAGCGTCCTGATGATGAAGGCCATCGCTTCCTCCTGCGGGAAAGCCGGCGCTGATCCTAGCGGTCTAGGTGGCTGCCACTGCGGACGGGGACGGTTGGGCGTGGCGCGGCCGGTACCATCTCACCGTCGTGCCCGACGCCTTCCGCAACGTTGCGCTGATCGCTCACGTCGACCACGGCAAGACCACGCTGGTCGATGCCATGCTGCGCGCCACCCGGGTGTTCGCCCAGCACCAGACCCAGGTGGAGCGGGTGATGGACTCTGGCGATCAGGAGCGGGAGCGCGGCATCACCATCCTGGCCAAGGCGGCCTCGATCCGCTGGCAGGGCACCAAGATCAACCTGGTGGATACCCCAGGCCACGCCGACTTCGGTGGCGAGGTGGAGCGGGCTCTCACCATGGTGGACGGGGTCCTGCTGCTGGTGGACGCTGCTGAGGGACCGATGCCGCAGACCCGCTACGTGTTGTCCAAGGCGCTGGCGCGGCACCTGCCGGCGGTGGTGGTGATCAACAAGGTGGATCGCCCCGACGCCAGGCTGGAAGAGGTGGTCGACGACACGTACCAGCTGTTCTTCGACCTGGACGCCAAGGACCATCACATCGACTTCCCCATCGTGTCCACCGTTGCCCGCCAGGGTCGCAGCATGGTGGGACTCGGTATGCCAGACGCCGACGCCGACATGTCGGCACTGCTCGACACCGTGGTGGCCACCATCCCGTCACCGTCGGGGGATCCGGGAGCGCCGTTGCAGGCGCTGGTCACCAACCTGGACGCCTCCGACTACCTGGGTAGGTTGGCGATCGGCCGGGTGGCGCAGGGCACGTTGCGCCGCGGCGAGAACGTAGCGCTGTGCCACGACGACCCCGACCGCCCTCCGTTGCGGCGCCGGCTGACCGAGCTGCTTGCCTTTTCCGGTCTGGGCCGAGATCCTGTCGACGCCGTCACCGCCGGCGACCTGTTCGTGGTCGCCGGGTTTCCCGAGGTGGAGATCGGCGACACGCTGGCGGACGCGGACGATCCCCGGCCATTGTCCCGCATCGAGGTCGACGAGCCGGTGCTGCGGATGACGTTCGGGGTGAGCACCTCACCGCTGGCGGGTGGTGCCGGCGCCTTCTTGACGTCACGGCAGATCAGGGAGCGGTTGGAGC
>JACDBE010000302.1 GCA_013695075.1 Acidimicrobiia bacterium | reverse complement strand
CCCGGGCCAGCCCGCGCACCGCGTTCTGCTGGGCGAAGGCCCACGACGCCTCCACGATGCCCAGCACCAGGGTGACCAGCAGCAGGGCGACCATCGCCATCTCCACCGCGGCCACACCATCTTCGCGGCCGCGTCTCAACATGATTGACCCATAGCCGGCAGCGTCTGATCCGGCTCAACGAAGAAGTCGTGTTGGGAGTTGAAGTCAGCCAGGGGCAGATCGAGGAAGTCCACCAGGGGGACGTATGTGGCATTGACGTTGACCTGACCACGGCCCCCGTTTTCGCCGGGAGCTACGTCGACGGTGTAGCTGGCGCTGCCGACCAGGGTCAGGTTCCCACAAACGGCGGCCTCGACCGTGGCGAAGTCTCCGTCGACACCGGCCACCCTGGCCGCCTCACGGGCGGCATATCGGACCTGGTTGGCCTGGGCGAAGTAGAACCCGAACTCGATGATGCCGAACACCAGGGTGAGGAACAGGGGTAGCACCAAGGCCATCTCCACGAGGGTCGCCCCGCGTTCGTCGCGCCGGCGTCGCGCCTGGCGGGCTGGGGGGGTCGTGGTGTCCGGTGCCGACATCCTCCATCCCCTCATTCTCGTACCCGGCGGATGCGATACCTGGCAGTCGTCCAATGGTACACCCTTCGGCGGCTTGACCACCCTGCTCCCGAACTTTGTGCGACTGACCCCGGTATGCGGGGTCACTCGCTCAAACTTTGTCGTCGCCGCCGGCTATCAGCAACGGGATGCGGCGTTCGGCGGGGGTGAGACCGCCGTGGTGGCCGATGAGGCGTTGGTCGCTGAAGCGGTGGAGGATGACGTAGGCGTCGTCGGCGACCAGGGCACCGTCCGGCACCCGGCCGGTGAAGGCCGGGTCGACCGGGCCCGGGCCCCACCAGCCGTCCATGCGGCCGATGGGGTGCCATGTTGCCGGCAGTGCGCCGGCCAGCGCCGCCCCGTCCCCGTGGACGAACATCACCCGGGAGTCGCCGGAGAACACCCGGCCGTCGTGGTCGGGTTTAGGGATGCGGATCTGGCGGTCGGGCGGGAAGTCGACGAGGCCGTGGTCGGCGGTCCCCACCACCACGGTCCCGGGGCGAACCCGGGCGGCGATGCGGCTCCACGCCGTGTCCGCCAGCGACAGAGCGGCGTCGTACTCGGGGGAGCGCTGGCCGTGGACATGCGCGGCGAAGTCGACCTGGGGGAGGTAGGTCATCACCAACCGCCCCGGGGTGGCGGCCAGGTCGACCGATGCCGCCACCGTTTCCTCCATGGTGCGCACCGGCTCGAAGCGGCAGCCCCGGTAGAGCAGGTTGGAGAGCGGGGTGTCGACGAAGTTGGCCGGCTGCACCGTGATGGGCTCGACACCGGAGGCGTCGAGCCGCTCCCACAGGTTGGGCCTGGGGAGCATGGCGGCGGTGTCGACCGGGAGCCGGTCGCCCCACAGCATGGTCCACTTGATGGTGTTGGCCACGGCGTCGAGGCCGGGCAGGTACAGCTGGTAGCCGAGGATGCCGTGCCGGTTGGGGGCCAGCCCGGTGGCGACGGTGGCCAGGCTGACGGTGGTGGTGGTGGGGAACACGCCGTCGAGCGACGCCGCCATCGAGCCCCGCAACGAGGCCGCTGCGGGTTGGTCCAGCTGGGCGGCACCGAGCCCGTCGCACACCACCAGCAGATAGCTCGACCCGTGGGGGATCAGATCGCCGAGGTGGGGGTGCAGCCCGGGCGAGGGCGCCTGCCCCACCAGCCGCCTCTCCATCTCCGCCACCAGGTTGAGCAGGGAGCCGCCGCCGTAATCGGGGATTGCCACCGCCGACTCGCCGCCCCCCTCCGACCCGGGGTCGAGCCGGCCGGCGGGCGATGAGAGACCTCCTGGATCGGTGGGCACGGCGCGACCGTAGCCGTGAGCCGCCGTCCCGGGAAAGTTTGGCCCCCTAGACCCCCAACCTATACTCGCCGGCGGATACCAACCGCCCTGGAAGCGACACCACCCGAGCCTGCGAGGTCCGAGAGACGTGCTGGAGCAGTACCTCGGTGAGTACATCACCGTGGCCGCATTCCTCGCCGTTGGAGCGTTGCTGGTG
>JACDBE010000299.1 GCA_013695075.1 Acidimicrobiia bacterium | reverse complement strand
CTCGATAGGACGTTGAAGGTTTGGCCAGGTGGCTCCCCACAGGTATGGTGCGGGCACCGGAGGAAAGGAGATCTCGTGGAGATCGAGGTCGTGGTGGAGATTCCGAAGGGGTCCCGCAACAAGTACGAGATCGACCACGCCACCGGCGAACTGTGGCTCGACCGGCACCTGTTCACCGCCACCTCCTATCCCGCCGACTACGGCTTCATCCCCGGCACCCTGGCCGGCGACGGGGATCCCCTCGACGCCCTGGTCCTGCTCGACGAACCGACGGTCCCCGGATGCCATATCAAGGCTCGGGCCATCGGGGTGTTCTGGATGCGAGACGAGGCCGGGCCGGATGCCAAGGTGCTGTCGGTGCCGGCCCGCGACGACCGGTGGAGCCACCTCAGCGACCTTGCCGACCTCCGCCCCCACCTCCGCGCCGAGATCGCCCACTTCTTCGAGGTGTACAAGGCATTGGAGCCGGCCAAGAGCACCGAGATCGGCACCTGGGACGGTGCCAACGTGGCCGCCACGGTGATCACCGAGGCCTACGACCGCTACCGCAGCACCAATCACGAGTGATGCGGCCACGGCTGGCGACGTTCGGTAGTCCGGACGGACCTGCCTCCTGATCCTTCCGCGGGCGGCGATGGGATGCGATGATCGCCGCGACTGGCGACGAACGGCCGACGAGTGAGGAGTATCGGATGACCGACGCAGACGATTTCGCACCACCGCCGGGGAGCGACCCACCCCCACCACTGCCCCCCGCAGCGACCGGCGAGCCCGACGCCAAGGGATTCGTCGGTGCCCTGTTCGACTACAGCTTCTCCCGCTCGGCGACACCGAAGATCGCGAGAGTGCTCTACGTCCTGATCTCCATCGGGATCGTCGTCGGCTACCTGGCTGTGGTCTCTCCGCTGCATACCGGGTTGGTTCGGGTTTCGGGGCGGTCATGCTGTTGATCATCGGGCCGGTCGTGGCGCTGATCTACCTGGCCCTGGCCCGGGTGGCCCTTGAGCTGTGCCTGTCGGTGTCCCGGATGTCCGAGGACATCCACGCCATACGTAGGTCCGGCGGCCGGCTGTGACCTGCGGCCGCCGGGCAGGTGGCCCTATAGCATCCACTCGGCGATCGCTTGGCCGATCTCTGGTCCCGAGTCCTCCTGGATGAAGTGGATACCGGGCACGGTCACCTCCACCTGATTCGGCCAGGTGCGACAGAACTCACGCTGGCGGCCGACGAGGATCGAACCCGGATTGGCGTTGACGAACAGCTTGGGGATTTCGCTCGTAGCCAGCCACTTCCCATAGTCATCCACCACTTGGGCCACATCGGCCGGTTCCCCGTCGATCGGTATCTGCCGAGGCCAGGTCAGGGTCGGGCGTCTCGTCTCCCCCGGCTGAGCGAATGGGCGGCGGTACTCGTCCATCACCTCGGGACCGAGGGGGGTGAGGACGGAGGCGGGCAGGATGCGCTCGACGAACACGTTCTTGTTGAGGACCATGTCTTCACCCACCTCGGTTCGCATGGCCTTGAAGATGCCGCGCGCGGCCTGCGGCCAGTCATCCCAGGTCAGCGGCATGACGATCGTTTCCATGTAGACGATCCCGGCGACGGCTTCACGGTGCCGATCGGCCCAGTCGAAGGCGAGGGCGCCACCCCAGTCGTGGCCCACCAAGGTGACCGCCGCCTCAACCCTGGCCAGTTCCAAGAAGGCGTCGAGGTAGGTCCGATGGTCGTCGAAGCTGTAGGCGCCAGGCCCGGATGCCACCTTGGCCGAATCACCCATCCCGATCAGGTCGGGAACGATGCAACGACCGCGGCCCGCCAGGAGCGGCGCCACGGTCCGCCAGAGATAGGACGAGGTGGGGTTGCCGTGGAGAAATACGATCGGGTCACCCTCGCCCATCTCGACGTAGGCCATGTCGGCCCCCATGACCGTCAACCGCCTCTTCTCGGCATCAATCATGCCGGGAAACCTAACCGGCGTCCGCCGTCTCGTCCGCCAGACGGGCGGCTGCTGAGATCCTGTTTCCCCCTCGCCCAGGTGCCCACGGTTGGACCTGATCGTCGACCGGCTCCCTGCCCGAAAACGAGCGAGGCCGGCTCCGACCGACGGCCATTTCGTGTCATACCCGGTCGGTACCCTGGGTCCATCCCGAACACAGGAGGCCATGACCCTTCCCGACCTGTTCACTCCGGCGACCCGAGCCTGGTTCGAGTCGACCTTCGCCGCCCCCACCGACGCCCAGGGGCGGGGTTGGCAGGCCATTGCCAGCGGTAGTCACACCCTCATCCACGCTCCCACGGGATCCGGTAAGACCTTGGCCGCCTTCCTGTGGGGCATCGACCGGCTCGCCACCGAGCCTGCACCGGTGGAGGCGCAGCGGTGCCGTCTGCTGTACGTGTCGCCGATGAAGGCCTTGGCATACGACGTGGAGCGCAACCTGCGCGCCCCTCTCACCGGGATACGGCTGGCCGCCGACCAGCTCGGGCTCGAACCACCGCCGATCACCACCGCGATGCGCACCGGCGACACCCCGGCCGCCGACCGCCAGGCGATGCTGCGCCACCCCCCCGACATCCTCATCACAACCCCCGAGTCGTTGTACCTGATGCTGACCTCCCAGGCGCGGGCGATGCTGGCCTCGGTGCGCTGGGTCATCGTCGACGAGATCCACTCGGTGGCCGGCTCGAAGCGAGGTACCCACTTGGCGGTCAGCCTGGAGCGGCTCACCGCCCTGGCCACCCAACCGCCGCAGCGCATCGGGCTGTCGGCGACGCAACGGCCACTGGGCACCATCGCCGAGTTCCTCGGCGGTGGCGAGCCGGACGAGGCCGGGTGGCGGCCGCGCCCGGTCACCGTGGTCGACGCCCCCGGAGAGAAGCACCTCGACCTGGAGATCGTGGTGCCGGTGGCCGACATGACCCGCCCCGAGGAGTCGGCACCGCCGGGTGATGACCAGCGGCCCACCCGGTCGATCTGGCCGGCGGTGTACCCCCGGCTGCTGGAACAGGTACTGGCGCACCGCTCCACGTTGATCTTCGTCAACAGCCGGGGGGCGGCGGAGCGGCTCGCTGCCGAGCTCAACCGGCTGGCAGGAGAGGAGCTCGTGCAGTCGCACCACGGTTCGGTCTCCCGCACCCAGCGCGTCGAGATCGAAGGCAGGTTGAAGAGCGGCGAGCTGCGGGGGGTGGTGGCCACATCCACCCTGGAGCTGGGCATCGACATGGCCGCCGTCGACCTGGTGCTGCTGGTGGAATCGCCGGCCTCGGTTGCCCGGGGATTGCAGCGGGTGGGGCGGGCCGGCCATCAGGTGGGTTCCCCCAGCGTGGCCCGCATCTACCCCAAGCACCGCGCCGACCTGCTGGAGACGGCGGTGGTGGTCGACCGGATGCTGGCCGGGGAGATCGAATCCACCGTGGTGCCCCGCAACCCGCTCGACGTCCTCGCCCAGCAGATCGTGGCCATGGTCACCACCGATCCGGCCACCGACGACGACCTGTTCGCCCTGGTGCGGCGCAGCTCCCCATACCGAGACCTGGGGAGGGCCAGCTTCGAGGCGGTGCTCGACATGCTGGCCGGCCGCTACCCCTCCGACGAGTTCGCCGAGCTGCGCCCCCGCATCGTGTGGGACCGCAGCTCCGGGATGGTCAGGGCCCGAGACAACGCCCGGATGCTGGCGGTCACCAACCCGGGCACGATCCCCGACCGGGGGCTGTACACGGTGGTGCTCGCCAGCGGGGGTCGGGTGGGCGAGCTCGATGAGGAGATGGTGTACGAGAGCCGGGTGGGCGACGTGTTCGTGCTCGGCTCCACGTCGTGGCGCATTCAGGAGATCACCCACGACCGGGTGGTGGTGGTACCAGCCCCGGGCGAGACCGGCGCCCGGCTCCCCTTCTGGCACGGGGACGCCCCCGGCCGGCCGCTGGAGCTGGGGCGGGCGGTGGGAGCCTTCATCCGCGACATCGGGGCGCTGCCCCCCCACCAGGTGCAGACCACACTCGTCGACCGCTACCGGCTCGACCCATGGGCCGCCGACAACCTGGCCGGGTTCATCGACGAGGAACGCCAGGCCACCGGCGTGCTCCCCACCGACCGCACCATCGTGGTCGAGCGGTTCCGCGACGAGATCGGCGACTGGCGGATGGTGCTGCTGTCACCGTTCGGGGCCAGGGTGCACGCCCCGTGGGCGCTGGCGGCCCGCCATCGGTTGCGGGCCGAGGTGGGGAGCAGCGTCGACGTCATCTGGTCCGACGACGGCATCGTGTTCCGGTTTCCCGACCTGGACGCCCCGCCGTCGGCAGACACCGTGCTGCTGGCCGCAGACGAGACCGACGACCTGGTGCTCGAGGAGGTGGCCGACTCGGCGCTGTTCACCTCCCGCTTCCGCGAGTCGGCGGCGCGGGCGCTGCTCCTCCCCCGGCGCCGCCCCGGCAGCCGCACGCCGCTGTGGCAGCAACGCCGGCGCGCCGCCGGGCTGCTCGAGGTGGCCTCCAAACATCCCGACTTCCCCATCGTGCTGGAGACCTACCGCGAGATCCTCCAGGACCACTTCGACATGCCGGCGCTGGCCGACGTCCTCGGCGACATCGCCGCCCGCCGCATCCGGGTCCACGAGGTCGAGCTCAACGGGCCCAGTCCTTTTGCCTCGTCGTTGATGTTCGACTTCGTCGCCTCCTTCATGTACGAGTACGACGCCCCGGTGGCGGAGCGCAGAGCGGCGGCGCTCACCCTCGATCGCCGCCTGCTGCGCGACCTGCTGGGCGATCCCGATCTGCGCGACCTGCTCGATCCTGCCGTCATCACCCAGGTCGAGCTCGAGTTACAGCTCCTCGATCCGGAGCGCAAGGCTCGCGCCGCCGACGCCGTCCACGACGCCCTGCGTCACCTGGGTCCGCTGACCCTGGCGGAGTTGCGGGATCGCACCGACCCGCCGGAGGACGCCGCCGCCCACGTCGCCACCCTCCTCGCCGACCGGCGCATCGTCGAGGTGGGAATGCAGGGAGCGACGCGCCTCGCCGCCGTCGAGGACGTAGCCCGGTTGCGCGACGGGCTGGGGGTATCCCCCCCGCCGGGCATGCCAGCAGCGCTGTTGGAACCGGCGGCAGATCCGCTGGGCGATCTGGTGGGCCGGTACGCCCGCACCCACGGCCCGTTCACCGTCACCGACGCCGCCGCCGCCCTGGGGACCCCGGTGGGCGTTGTCGCCGAGGTGCTGGAGCGTCTCGGCGCCGTCGGCCGCGTCGCCAGCGGCGGCTACCGCCCCGGATCGATGGCTCCCGAGTGGGTCGACGTCGAGGTGCTGCGGCGCATCCGGCGACGGTCGCTGGCGGTGCTGCGGGCCGAGGTGGAGGCGGTGGACGTCGCCGCCCTTGGCCGCTTCCTCCCCGCCTGGCAGGGGCTGGGCATGACCTCGCCAGCCCCACAGCGACTCCACGACGTGGTGCGCCAGCTACAGGGAGCGCCCGTCGCCGCCAGCATCCTGGAATCCGAGGTGCTGGCCCGCCGGCTGGGGTACTCCCCCGCCATGCTGGACGCCCTGCTCGCCTCCGGTGACGTGGTGTGGATCGGCAAGGGAGCCCTGGCGGGCAGGGACGGCAGGGTGGCCCTGTACCTGAGGAGCCGGGTGGCGCTGCTGCACACCCCGAGCGACGGCGAGCCGCCCACCGGCGACATCCACGACGCCATCCGCCGGTTGCTCGCCGCCAGAGGCGCCTCCTTCTTCTTCGACCTGGTGGCCGCCGCCGGGGCCGCTCCCCACGAGGAGGTGCTCGACGCCCTGTGGGACCTGGTGTGGAGCGGTGAGGTCACCAACGACACCTTCGCCCCGGTGCGGGGTTTCCTCCACAAGCGGCGCCCGCAGCGAGCCGGTAGGCCGCGGCCCACAATGTCGATTCCTCCCGCCGCCTCGGGTCGTTGGTACCTGGTGACCGACCTCGTCGACAGCGGCACCGCCATCTCACTCGAGGAGCAGGCCCGTGCCATCGCCGAGGTGCTCCTCGACCGCCACGGCATCGTCACCCGTGACACCGTGCTCGGGGAGGGCATCCCCGGTGGGTTCGCCGGGCTGTACCCGGTGTTCTCTGTGCTGGAGGACATAGGCCGGGTACGCCGCGGCTACTTCATCGAAGGCAGGGGAGGGTCGCAGTTCGCCCTCCCCGGGGCCGTCGATCGGTTGCGATCGCCGACCGAGCACGGGCTCATCGTGCTGGCGGCGGCCGATCCGGCTAACGCCTACGGCACCACCATCCCCTGGCCGGAGCACCCCACTGCCCGACCCGCCCGCCGTCCTGGAGCCTCGGTGATCCTGGCCGACGGCGCCCTGGTGGCCTTCGTGGAGCGGGGCGGGCGGGCGGCGTCGACGTACGGCGCCGATGCCGACGTCGTGGTCAATGGGCTCGTCGCGCTGGCCGGGGCCGGCGGGGGGCGCTTCACCGTGGCCACCGTCGACGGCCGCCCGGTGGCGAGTTCGATGCTCGGTCCGGCGCTGCTCTCCGCCGGCTTCGTCCCCGGCTACCGGGGGCTCACCCTGTCGGCATCAACCGCCGGGCGTGCCGGCCGCCGCCGCGCCTGACCGGCCAAGTCGGAACGTGGGTGGCGGCGCGATCCATTGCCTACCGGGCCTAAGTCCTCGACGGCGGGGTGCCCCGGTGCCGGAGTCTCTGCCCTCATGGCTGCAGCGGGTTCACCCATGTCAAGCCGGGGAAGCGAGCGAAATCCGAATCCGCCGAATAGACGGCCAACCCATGCTCGAGAGCCAGGGCGGCGAGCTGGGCGTCGGTGACCAGGTTGCCTGTGACCGGGACGGAACGCATCAGCCCTGCCAGGACCGAGGCTGTCCGCTCCGTAGCCGGGGGGATCCACACCGGTTCGGCGTGCATCAGGTCATCGACGAAGTCCCACGCCTCCCCTCCCGTCAGCGGGCGCGTAGCGACCCGGGGGTGGGTGCTGATACGCAGAAACGCCCCGATGCTCTGCCAAGGGATACCCACGCGGCGATCGCCGGTCAGCGCTGCCTCCAACCACTCGGCGGCGGCGGCGTGGCGCTCGCTGGTCTCGTCGGCGGCGTAGAGCAACAGGTTGGCGTCGACAAGCATCAGGCCCCGTCGAGCAGGTCGAGCACCGCTCCGATGTCGGTGACGTCAACCCGTAGCCCTATGGGTGCCGAGCGCAAAGTGAACACCCGCCGTGGTGAGGGCGCCGCCAGCCCGCGCCGGATCAGCCGGTTCACCGCCTCACTGATACCCAGTCCCTCCGCCCGCCGAATGCGATCCAGCTCGGCTGCTACATCAGGATCCAACGTGAAGGTCGTACGCATGCTCCGACCATAGCATCATGATGCATTGCCGTATGTGCGGGAGACTGAGCAGTGGGCACCAGCGTGGCCCGTCTCAATTCTCGATCGGGAGCTCCACCTGCTCGATCACGCTGAGGTCGGATCGGTAGGCGGTGAGCACCAGGTTTGAGTCGATCAGCTCCAGCGCGACGAAGTGGTGAGTGGCTTCAGCCTCGACATTCTCGGGAAGACCGGGTTCGCATTGCCTGATGTCGTTGTGGGCCTGCCCGCCGCCGCCGGTGATGACGTAATTGGCTTCGTCGGTGACGAACCGCTGGTAGTTGTGGTCATGCCCGCTCAACACAAGGAAGACATCCTCATCGAAGAGCGGGAGCCACTCTTCGATGATCCCCGGTGTCGAGAGATAGGCGCCACATGACCACGGAGGGTGATGGAAGGCGAGGATCGCGGGCCGGGTCGACCCGGTCATTTGCTTCTCGAGGAAGGCGAGCTGGCCGGGGTTGGTGACCTGCGTGGAGTCGAGGAGGACCACTTCGATCGGCCCCCAACGTCGCACCGTCCAGCGCGGCGGATCATCGAAGACGTCGTTGATGACCTTGATCCGCTCCTCGGACTCGATGTCGTGGTTGCCCCAGGTGATCCAGAAGGGGATGTCGGCCTCCGTCGCCCAGTCCATCGGCTCCATGAGCGCGTCCTCATCATCGTGGTAGAAGTTGTCCCCGGTGGTGACGATGGCGTTGATCGGGCCTGATTCGGCGAAGACCGCCATAGCCTCACCGAGCCGGTCCTGGGCCTCGCTCCCTGCTCCCCAATCGCCGATGACGAGCAGCCGAGGACCCTCGGCGGCGGGCAGCTCGGCGGGATCGGGAAGGCCTGCCTCACCGGCGCAGACAGCAGTGAGCACGACCACGGCGAC
>JACDBE010000296.1 GCA_013695075.1 Acidimicrobiia bacterium | reverse complement strand
GCGCAGAACCCCTCACAGCCGACCCATATCCTTCCATATGGGCACTTTCGGGCAATCGGCCGCGCCCACACCCCGTTGACCGCGCCAGGGTTGACAACCGTTAGGGAATCGCTTCGCGTTGAAGTGGGGAGCGATGGTGCCGTCGTGGGGTTGAGGATCCACCACTGAGGCCAGGGGCCTCGCCATCCTTCGGGTTGTAACGACCCCGACGGATGGGAGACCCCTGATGGCAGACCACGGTATCGGGCTGGCGGAGGCGCTGCTCGGTTTGGACGGGTTCAGGATCTTGGACGTGACCGAGGTGGTCGGGGAGGTGGTGATCCGGGTGGAGACCGTCGTTGATGAGGTGGTGTGTGACGGCTGTGGGCACCGGGCCGAAGCGCAGGATCGGGTGACGGTGGCGATCCGGGATCTGCCGTGTTTCGGTCGTGCGACCCGGTTGGTGTGGATCAAGCGACGGTGGCGTTGCCGCCACAGCGATTGTGCAGCAAGGACCTGGACCGAGGTGTGTGAGCATGTGTCACCGCGGCAGGTGCTCACCCGCCGCTGCGGTCAGGAGGTGTGCCGGCAGGTGGGCGCCAACGCCCGCCCGGTGGCGCAACTGGCCCGGGAGCTGTCGGTGGAGTGGTGGACGGTGATGAACGCCGTCATCGAACACGGCGCCCCACTGGTCGACGACCCCAACCGGGTCGGTGCGGTCACCAAGCTGGGCCTCGACGAGACGTCGTTCCTTGCCGCCAACCGACGCCACCGCACCCGCTACGTCACCGGGTTCGTTGATCTGGACCGTCGGGTGATGATCGATGTGGTGAAAGGCAACGACGCCAACGACATCAGGACGTGGATCGCTGCCCAGGACCGGCAGTGGATCGACGGTGTGGAGACGGTGGCGGTTGATCTCGCCGAGTCGTACCGGGCCGGTCTGTCACCCGGCTTGGATCACGCCACCCGGGTAGCCGACCCGATGCTTCTCTTGTTGTCAAGGGGTGTTCAGGGTGGGGTTGGCTGTGAGCAGGCGGTAGATGTCGCGAGCGATGTAGCGTTTGAGGCAGCGCATCGCGCCGCGGCGTGTTTTGCCTTCGCTGATCCGCTTATCGACGTACGCGCGGGTCGTTGGGTCCCAGCGGAGGCGGACCATGACGATTCGCCACAACGCCATGTTGGCGTCTCGGTTGCCGCCCCGGTTGAGCCGGTGTCGGTCCTGTTTGCCGGAGGAGCAGTCCAACGGCGACACGCCACAGAGCGCGGCGAAAGAGGCCTCGCTGTGTAGCCGTTGGGGGTTGTCGCCGGCGGCGATCATGAGCGCGGCTGCGACGTCGGGACCGACGCCTTGGAGTTCGAGCATCTTCGGTGGCGCTGTCTTGGTGACGATCGTCTTGAGCTGGCCGGCGAGGTCTGCGGCTTCGGTGTCGAGTGCCTGCCAGCGGCGGGCGAGGCTGAGGACAGCCATCTCGTAGCCAGCCTGGTCGCTGATGGTGCCTGGCTCGGCTCCGAGCAGCTGGGCTGCGAGCTTGTCGATCCTGGGCTCGTTGAGGCGGTCGCGGGTGTCCTGTGGGGCGGTGACGATCAGGGCGTGGAGTTGGTTGGTTGCCTGGTCGCGGGCCTTGATCGCCGAGCTCCGGGCCACTCGGAGGGCCCGCATGGCTTCGACGGGGCCGTCGGCGGACTTGGGGGTGACGCCATCGCGTTCGGCGAGCACGGCTCGAGCGGCGGCCTCGGCATCGAGGAGATCCGACTTGCCGCGACGGCGGCGCATCTGCCGGTTCGGGCGGCAGATCTCAACGACCTCGACCGCCTCGGCGCGGAGCAGGCGCGCCAGACCAGCACCATAAGACCCGCAGCCCTCAACACCGACGCGATCGAGCTGACCGAGCTGGCGCAACCAGTCCAGGAGCGCCCGGCATCCGTTGGCAGTCGACGGGAACGACGACGCTCCCAGCTGTCGTCCGAGGTGGTCGAGGGCGACAACCACGTGAGTGTCCTTGTGGGTGTCGACACCGCCGACCACGCGCTGGTCTGTTTCCATGCTGGACCTTCCTTCGAGGCTGTGAGACGCTGGAACCAGCCGGCTGTCGGCGATGGCGGACAGAACAGGGACGGGTCCTCGCTACAGGCTTCTCTCAGGTCACTCCGTCGCTGACAGCCGGCTCCACGAGCCCCTCGGCCGCCGGTGGACGGATCGGATCGAAGGCACCAAGGCCGGTTTCATATTGGGTCACACCGGCAGCTCTGAGGCTCGAAGCCATCATCCCTGTTTCATGTCGTGCGCGTCGCGAACCGTTGCCTCGATCAGGTCCGCCGCAGGGTCCAGAACGAAGCCCTGGGGCATCGGGGCCGCAAGGGCGACCCGCTGTACCGGATCCGCAGACTGCTGCTCAAAGGCGCTGAACGTCTCGACGACCCCGCCACCAGCCGGATGCTGTTGGGGTTACGCATCGGTGACCCCACCGACGAAGTGCTCGGTGCCTGGCTCGCCAAAGAATCCGTCCGTGACGTGTATCTCACCGACGACCCCGATCAGGCCGCAGTGTTGTTGGACAAAGCCATCGTCGCCTGCTCCACCGACGACGTCGACGAGATCCAAGCACTCGGCCGCACCCTGGCCCGGTGGCGAACCGAGATCCTGGCGCACCACACCACCGGCGCCTCCAACGGACCTACCGAAGGCCTGAACCTGCTCGTCAAGAAGGTGAAGCGCTGCGGCCACGGCTTCAAACGCTTCGACCACTACCGGCTCCGCGTCCTCCTCCACACCGGCGGCATCAACTGGCAGCAGCCACCCCCACCACCGCTCCGAACCCGCCCTCCCCACTCAAACGCGTAGGGCCGCTTACCTGGAAGCCGGCGGTGGCCAAGGCGCCCAACATGGCTGCCACCGGGTGTACAAAACCGCGGAACCCACACCCGGTGAGCCCGATGACCCGGTTGCGCACGCCGATCGCCCCTCTGGTCCACCACCGGTCCACGGGGAAGGTGAGGCCGACCACCCTGCCCGCCAGCCGCCCGGCGGCGTCCAGCATCGGCTCCCAGTGCGGGTAGCAGCAGACCACGCGGTGAAGAATGACCACGTCGGCCGGCAAAAGCGTGGGGGCGGTGACCACGAAGTCACCGAGCCGCCGCTCGACCCGGTCGGCCAGATCGAGGCGGGCGAGCAGCTCGGCGGCGTCGGGCTCCCAGCCGGGCGACAGCTCGACGTTGACCGCAGTGCCGGCGCCGCCACGCAGCAGGTCGACGTGAATGGTGCCGACACCGCCGCCCACCTCGAGGATGGTGGCCCCGGCGACACCCTGGGTGGCGACCGCCCTGGCCAGATCAGCGGCGGTGCCGCCCAGTCCCCGGGTGAGGTACCGCCGCACGGTCCGCCCCGCCCGAGCCGGGCTGAACACCCGGCGGTAATCACCCGGATCGCAACAACTCGGCATCGTGGGTCGAAGCTAGCGTCCGGCAACCTGCGAATAGCGTCCCTCCCCACCTCGCAGGCGCTGGCACCCCTCCGAAGGACGCGAGGTCACGAGTGGGCGGTGATGAACTCCAGCACGCGTTGCCAGGCGTCGGCGGACTCGGACGCGAACTGCTCCTGCTGGCGGTCGAAGAAGGAGTGGGGCGCCCCCGGGTAGGTGACGATCTCGTGCTCCACACCTGCCGCCGCCAGCGCCGCCTCGAACCGGTCGACGGCCTCGGGCGGGATTCCGGCATCGTCGCCTGCCATGAGAGCGAGGACGGGAGCGGTCATGTCGGCCACCCGGTCCAGTGGGCTGCCCTCCCCAGGGTTGCGTTCCCGTACCGGGTCGCCGTAGAAGCCGGTCGCGCCCGCTAGCCCGTGCCCAGCCGCCGCCTGGTTCCACGAGTTCGATCCGCCGAAGCAGAACCCGAGGGTGAACACGGGCCGATCCGGAGCGGTCGAGCGCAGGTGGGCAACGGCGGCGGTGGTGTCCGCCAGCACCCCGTCGGCGGTGGTGAGGGCGACATGATCCTTGTAGGCGAAGTCTGCGTCCCGCTGGCCCAGCCCCGCCGTCCGCCCGAAGTAGTCGATGGCCAGCGCATGATGCCCGGCGCTGGCGAGGCGGTCGGCGAGCTCGTGGTAGAACGAGAACAGCCCGCGCACGTCGGGAAGGACAACGATCGAGGCCACCGCCTCGCCCTCCGGGTGAGCCTCGTAGGCGGCGAAGCGGTTGCCATCGGCTGCCTCCAGCACCAGATGGCGGCTCGTCAACGCCCCGCCGCTCACCGGCGGCAGTGGTGGTGAGGCATTCAGATCGAAGCACATCTGCGGATCCTCCCGGAAGGTCACGCCACGCGGGTCGGATCCTTTCGCCTACCCGCCCCGGGACCCTAATGCGCCATGTTCGGGTTAGCGGTTCCTATCACACCGGGTACACCACCACGTCGGTGGCCTTGAAGGATGCCCACACCTCGGCGCCGGGGGCCAGGTGCAGCTCGGTCAGTGCCGCTGGGGTGACCTCGGCGACCAGCGACAGGGCGCCGTCCATCTCGACCCTGATCCGCTCACTGTCGCCCTCCACCCCCACCACCGTCAACCGCCACACGTTGCGCGGGGTGCCCTCGGGGCGATGCCGGTGGATAGCCACCGACTGGGGGCGCACCACGGCGAACACGTCGCTGGCAGGAGCAGTGTCGGCGAGATGGACCTCGGCACCGTTGGGGAGTAGTACGTGATGGTCGTTGCCCCGACCACGCAGCAGGTTGATCCCCACCAGGCGGGCGACGTAGTCCGAGCGGGGATGGCGCCGGATGTCAGCGGCGCTTCCCTGCTGCACGACCTGTCCCTCCTCGATCACCACGATGCGATCGGCCAGCACCACAGCCTCTACCGGATCGTGGGTCACCAGCACCCGCGCCCCGGGGAAGTCCGCCAGGTGGGCAGCTAGCTCGCCGCGTACCTGGCGCCGGGTGGCCACGTCGAGGGCGGCCAGGGGCTCGTCGAGCAGCAGCACCCTCGGGTGCGGTGCCAGCGCCCGCGCCAGGGCGGCCCGCTGTGCCTGACCCCCTGACAGCGACCGGGGATGGTCACCAGCCGCCGCCGCCAACCCGAACCGCTCCAGCCATCCCATGGCGGCGGCAGCTGCCGGTTTCCTCCCCATGCCATGGCACCGGAGCCCGAAGGCGACGTTGTCGAGCACGCTCAGGTGTCCGAACAGCAGGTAGTCCTGGAAGACGAAGCCGATGGGTCGGCGCTCCACGGGGACGAACACGTCGCCAGCCGGGTCGTCGAGCACCTGCTCGCCCACCCGCACCACTCCCCGCTCGATGGGGTCGAGACCGGCGACCGCCCGCAGCAACGTCGTCTTGCCGGCGCCGTTGGGTCCGAGCAGGGCCACTACCTCGCCATCGGCGACCTGGAGCGCTGCCCGCAACCGCAGGGTTCCCTTCACCAAGGCGACGTCGGCGACCAGGGTCATGCCACCCGAAACCACCGTTCGCGCAACGCCACCAGCACCGCCAGGGACACCGCCACCATCACCAGGCTGATGGCGACAGCGGCGTCGCGGTCGCTCTCCAGGGCCTGGAACACCGCCAGCGGCATGGTCTGGGTGCGCCCTTTCAGGTTGCCGGCGAAGGTGATCGACGCCCCGAACTCGCCCAAACCTCGCGCCCAGGACAGCACCGCCCCGGCGGCGATCGACGGCCACGCCATAGGTAGCGTCACCCGGCGCAGCACAGTCAACCGGCTGGCGCCGAGGGTGGCCGCGGCCTCCTCGAAACGGAGGTCGGCGCTGCGCAACCCGGCTTCCACGGTGATCACAAGGAACGGCATGGCGATGAAGGTGACGGCGACGATCACCCCCCAGGTGGAGAAGGGCAGCAGGATCCCGAAACGCTCGTCGAGCCACTGACCCACAAGACCGCGCCTTCCCAGGGCGAAGAGGAGCGCGGCGCCGCCGACGACTGGGGGCAGCACCATCGGTAGCAGGATGATCCCTCGCACCACGGCCCGACCGGGGAACGGGACGCGGGCCAGCACCCACGCCAGGGGCACCCCGAGTAGCAGCGACATCGCCATGGCTGCCAGCGACGTGAGAACCGACAGCCGCAGCGCCTCGGCGACGAAGGGATCGGCCAACAGGTTGGCCAGATTGCCCCACGGGGTGCGTCCCAGCAGTCCAGCGAAGGGAAGGGCCATGAAGCCGATGGCGACGGCGGCCAAGCCCAGAACCATCAGCGGCGGCCGCCCCAGCCCCCGCCGACCGCGACCGGAGGTCACGGCGCGGTGAACCCGTAGCGATCCAGGGTCTCTTGGCCGGAGCGCGACAGCACGAAGTCGACGAACGCCTGCGCCGTCTCCGGATCGGGCGCTTCCTCCAGCACCGCCATGGGATACCGCGCCACCACGTTACGTTCGCTGGGGATGACGATGCCTTCGACGGCGTCACCGGAGGCCACCACATCGCTGCGGTACACGATGCCTCCATCCAGCTCACCGGTCTCGACCTTGGTGAGCAGCGCCCGCACGTCCGGCTCGTTGGTGTCCACCGAGGGAGTGATCCCGGCGGCGGCGAACGCTTCCCGGGCGAAGGTTCCACAGGGGACCTCCTCGGCGCACAAGCCGAGCAAGAGGTCCTCTCGGGCGAAGTCCTCCAGGGTGGCGATCCCCGCCGGGTTGCCCGGGGGCACGGCGATCTCGAGGAGGTTGTTGGTGAACACCACCGGCTCGGCGGCGAGACCGGCGTCGACGACGACCGTCATCTGGGTGCTGCTAGCCGAGGCGAACACCGCCGCCGGGGCACCTTCGACGATCTGGGTGGCCAGTGACGAGCTGCCCCCAAAGCTGAATTCGACGGTGACGCCGTCGTTGGCCTCCTCGAAGGCGGCGCCGATGTCGGTGAAGGCGTCGGTGAGCGATGCCGCCGCCAGAACCAGCATCGGGTCGCCGTCTGCGCTGTCGCCGCCCCCGCAGCCGACCGCCAGCACCACGGCCAGCGAGGTTGCACCGCGGCAAATCATGACGAGCCTGCCGGCATCTCGACGATGACATTGGTCGCCTTTACCACGGCGACGGCGTAGGCGCCGGCAACCAGACCCAGCTCGTCGGCGGCCTCGGCGCTCATCAGCGATACCACTCGGTGCGGGCCCGCTTGTATCTCGACCTTGGCCATGATGGTGTCCTTCTCCACGCTGGTGACAACGCCGGGAAAGCGGTTGCGGGCCGATTGGGCGGCGAAGGTCTCGGGTTGGGGTGCCGGGGCCTGCTCCACTAGGAGGCGGGCCAGGTCGGCACCCTCGATCACCCGCTGCCCACCGCTGGAGCGTGTCATGGCGAGCTTGCCGCTGTCGGCCCAACGCCGCACCGTGTCGGCGCTGACCCCGAGCA
>JACDBE010000248.1 GCA_013695075.1 Acidimicrobiia bacterium | reverse complement strand
CCCGTTGCCGAGGACGACGCCCGGTTCGTCGTTCAGTTCTTGCTGGCGGCCCGGCGGTACTGGCGGACCGACAGGGGGACGAACACCGCCAGGATCACCACGATCCAGATCACGGTATACAGCACCGGGTTCTGCAACGGCCACGCCTGGGACAGGACGTCGCCACCACTCCCCTGCAGCTGGGCGAGAGCCTCCCCCGGAGGGGCGTTGCCGAACAGTTCCCGAGCCGACTGGGTCACCGCCGACACGGGGTTCCACTCGGCGAATGTCTGCAGTGGGCCGGGCAGGTTCTCCAGCCGCACAAAGGCGTTGGAGATGAACGTCAGCGGCATGATCACCATGAATGAGGCGTTGTTGATGACCTCCGCGCTGGGCACCAGCAGACCGATGTATGCCATCACCCACGAAAAGGCGTAGGAGAACGCCAGCAGTAGCAGGAACCCGGCCACCGCATCCAGCGCCGAGCCGCGGATCCGCCACCCCACCAGCAGCCCAGTGAGCCCCATGATGGTCAGCGACAGCACGTTGTAAACGACGTCGCTGGCGGTTCGGCCCACGATCACCGCTGATCGGGACATGGGCAACGACCGGAAGCGGTCGATGATGCCCTTCTGCATGTCCTCGGCGATCCCGGCTCCGGTGAAGGTGGCGCCGAACACCACCGTCTGGGCGAAGATCCCGGCGATCAACCACTCCCGGTAGGGGACGCCCGGGATCTGGATCGAGCTGCCGAACACGTACACGAACAGCAGCACGAACATGATGGGTGACATCAACACCCACACCAGGATCTCGGGGACGCGCTTGATCTTGATCAGGTTGCGCTTGGCGACCACCGCCCCGTCGGCGGCGGCCCACATCAGGTTTGTCATCGGGAGACCTCCTCCAGGTCGCGGGTCGACTCCTCATCGGCTTCCTCCGAGTCCGGGGAGGCGTTGGCGGCTTCCGGCTCGGCGGCGTGGCCGGTGAGGGTGAGGAACACGTCGTCGAGTGTCGGTCGACGCAGCCCGACATCGGACAGGGAAATGCCCTTGGTGTCGAAGGCACGCAGCACGTTCATCAGTACCGATGCCCCACCGCTGATGGGGACGGTCAGGCTCCGGCTCTTCTCGTCGACCCGGACGCCGTCAACCGAGTAGTCGACCAGCAACTGACGGGCCGGGTCGATGTCGGTGGCATGCTCGACCACCACCTCGATCCGCTCCCCACCCAGCTGTTCCTTCAGCTGGTCCGGGGTGCCGTTGGCGATGCAGGTCCCGTGATCGATGACCACGATCTCGTCGGCCAGGTAGTCGGCCTCCTCCATGTACTGGGTGGTGAGCAACAGGGTGGTGCCCTGGGCGACCAGCTCGCGGATGACCTCCCACATGTCGGCGCGGCCGCGGGGATCGAGCCCGGTGGTGGGCTCGTCGAGGAAGAGCACGGTCGGCTTGGCCACCAGCGCACCGGCCAGGTCGAGGCGCCGCCGCATCCCGCCCGAGTATGTCTTCACGGGACGATCGGCCGCTTCGTCCAGGCGGAAGCGGTCCAGCAGTTCCCGGGCACGGGCCCTCGCCGGGTGGCGACCGAGCCGGTAGAGCCGCCCGATCATGTCCAGGTTCTCGAACCCGGTGAGGTGCTCGTCGACGGCGGCGTACTGGCCGGAGAGTCCGATGCGCTTGCGCACCTCTTCGGGGTTGGTCACCACGTCGATGCCGGCGACCCGAACCTCTCCGCTGTCGGGGGGCAGCAGGGTGGTCAGGATGCGGACCGCGGTGGTCTTGCCGGCACCGTTGGGTCCCAGCAGCCCGAGCACACCGCCCTGAGGGACGCTGAGGTCGAGCCCGGCGAGGGCGGTCACCTCTCCGTAGGTCTTGACGAGCCCGGCGGCGTAGATGACCTCGTCGCTCCGGGCCGTCGTGGAAGGATCCATGGTTTCACCTCATCCTGGTGGTTGGGCTAGTTCGGTTCAGTGCGGTGGAGACGCCTCGGCCTCCACGAACTCATCGCGGCGATGTTGTGTTCCCGACGGGACCTCCTCAGTCTGGTCACAACGTAACCGACAATTAGGCCACTTCGTGACCGCATTGTGAGATATCGTGGAGATCGTGGACACCACATCGCGGATGCTGCGGCTGCTCTCGCTACTGCAGACCCACAGGTTCTGGAACGGTGTCGAGCTGGCCGAGCGGCTGCTGGTCAGCCGGCGCACCCTGCGTCGGGACATCGACCGGCTGCGCACCCTGGGATACGTGGTGCACGCCCGACGCGGTGCCGTCGGTGGCTACCAGCTGGAGGCGGGCTCATCGTTGCCGCCACTGCTGCTCGACGACGAGGAGGCGGTGGCCATCGCCGTCGGTCTGCGCAGCGCCACCGTGGGCACCCTCACCGGAATCGAGGAGATCTCGCTGCGGGCCCTTGCCAAGCTGGAGCAGGTGCTCCCCAGCCGCCTCCGCGTCAAGATCAACGCCCTCAGCACCTACACGGTGCCCATGGCGGGCTCCGGTCCACAGGTCGACGCCACCACCTTGGCTGTGCTCGCCCAGGCCTGCCGCGACCAGGAGCGGGTCCGCTTCGCCTACCGCAGCAGGGAGGGGGTGGAGAGCGACCGTCGGGTGGAGCCGTACCGGCTGGTCTCCGCCGGCCGCAGGTGGTACCTGGTGGCGTGGGATCTGGTCAGGGAGGATTGGCGTACCTTCCGGGTCGATCGGCTGCGGGATCTGGTGGCAACGGCGTGGCGGTTCGATGCTCGGGTCCTACCTGCCGACGATGCCGCCGATTTCGTCGCCCAGGCCATCGCCGCCGCCCCGGCTCGATACGATGTGGCAGTGACCCTGCATGCCTCGGTGGACGAGGCCGCCCACCGCATGCAGTACGTCGCCGAAGGTCAGCTCGAAGCTCTCGACAATGGCCGCTGCCGGTTCCGCACCAAGGGCGACTCGCTGGAGTGGCTGGCGGCGAGCATCCTGCTCATCGGCGTCGACTTCGAGGTGCACCAGCCGGTGGAGCTCATCGACCACATCCGCGACATCAGCGGCCGTCTCGCCGCCTCGGTGCCGCCATGAGGCTGGGTTTTGTACCGAACACCGGGCCCTTCGGACGGGTGTGGGCGACGATCTTTGGCCTCTTCCATCGCAACCCGGCCACCAATCGCGTCGTCGTCGAGTTGGCCGGGCTGCGCCCCCGCGACCGGGTGCTCGACATCGGATGCGGCGTTGGTGCTGCCCTGGAGCAGGCCGCGGCAGTGATCACCGACGGCTCCGTTACCGGGGTGGACCCAACCGAGAAACTGGCCCGGCAGGCGGCCAGGCGAGTGCCCACGGCCCGTGTCGAGGTGGCCGGTGCCGAGTCGCTCCCCTTCCCCGACGGCTCGTTCACGGTGGCGTGGACGATCTCGGCTTTCCATCATTGGCCCGATCGGGACGCCGGCATCGCCGAGGCGCGTAGGGTCCTGGAACTGGGTGGCGTCTTCCACCTCGCCGAGCGGCTGACCGATCGCCCGGGCAGCCATGGCCTGGACGAGACAGAGGTCGAAGGCGTGCGCCAACGCATGCAGGCGGTGGGTTTCTCCACCGTGGACTGGACCGTTCACGACGTCGATGGCAAGCCTCTCGTGGTGATGAGGGCGGTCGCTCCCTGACCCGACATGCCGATGGTCACCTAAGAGCCGTCGTGCCTGAGGTACCAGTGATCGGCCAGAATGGGACGGATGGACGACGCCGCACCCGATCTCATGTCGCTGCCTGACGACCTGCCGATTCCAGCTGACGACGGAGGCGCCGGTCACCTGGCCGGCACGCTCTTGCCCGCGGTTCCGCTTCCGGCCACCGACGGGAGCACGGTCGACCTGGCTGCACGCAGCCGAAAGCAGCCGATGGTGGTGTTCGCCTATCCCCGAACGGGTCGACCCGGTGACGCTCCTCTGGTCCCCGACTGGGACGACATCCCGGGTGCCCGGGGCTGTACGTCGGAGGTGTGCTCGTTTCGGGACCTGGCCGCCGACTTCGCCGCCATCGGCGCCGCCGTGTGCGGGCTGTCCACCCAGGACATGGCGTATCAGCGGGAGGCGGTGGAGCGGCTGGCGCTCCCTTACCCGTTGCTCAGCGACGCCGACCTGGAGCTGGCCACCGCCATCGGGCTGCCCACCATGGAGATCGCCGGCGTCACGCTGCTGAAACGGCTGACCATGATCCTGGCGGAGGGACGCATCGACACCGTGATCTACCCGGTGTTCCCCCCGGACCGGGCCGCCGCCGAGGCAATGGCGCTGCTTACCGAGCGCTGACCCTGCCGGCCCGGCGTTCCGGGGCCGGAGCCCGGGTCTGGTGCGGTGTCAGATCCCGGCGGCTCCCAGCGAATCGACCACGCCCTTGATGGCGCCCGACAACGTGGGATGCTCGGTATCGAAACGGACCAGCGCCTCGTCGAGCCGGTGGCGCAGCGCCTCGTGCTCCTCGTCGCCGGGGTCGTCGCGGTCCAGATAGTCTCCGATGTGGGTCAGCATCTGGCGGGCGTGCTCGTCGCCGGCATCGGCGGCCTCGGTCAGCTCCTCGTGGAGCCGCTCGACGTTGCGTCTCACCTCGTCGCTCACGCGGCAACCTCCGTGGCAGTTCTTCCCGGCTGTCAACGATACAGGCCCCGTCCCCCCCGTGCCGGAGTCATCCGGGGCGGCGTTGCGCCCGACGGTCGAGCAGGTTCGCCACCAGCCCGGTCCATCCGGTCTGGTGCGAGCCGCTGTCACCGTGGAAGTACTCGTGGAACAGCGGCTCGGTGTGCCACGACGGGTCGGGCACCAGCCCTCCCCTCCCCCGCAGGGAAGGCGGCGGCCCGTCATCCTCTGCAAGGAACAGGGAGAGCACCCGGTCGGCGAGGCGTCGGCCACCCATTGGTGGCCAGGTCCTGGTTACCGGCTCCTCAGCGGCGAGTTCGACGGCGATCTTGAACATCTCCAGGGTGTAGCAGGCCATCCACGCCGTGCCGTCGGACTGATCCAGCTCGGCGCCCCCAGAAAGGGTGTCGGACCGGTTGAACACGCTGATGTTGTCCAGCCCGAGGAACCCGCCCTCGGCAGAACTCGGCGACCGCGGGGGCTGGGTGTCCCCTCCCTCTGGGAGGGTGCGGAGCGATCAGTTTCCCCTCCCTTGGGGATGGGTGCCGAGCGCATCGAGGCGGGATGGGGGAACGTCAGTGGCGCTAGGGGAACGTCGGCGGCGGGGAGGGAGAACTTCAAGGTCGTGGCGCTTCAAGGTCGTGGCGGTTGGCGGAGACGCCGGCCGATCCGTACGATGCACGCCGTGTCCAACCTCCTCGTCATCGTCGTCATCGCCGTGGTGGTGCTGCTCATCGTGTGGGCGATCGTCATGTACAACCGGCTGGTTCGGCTGCGCAACCGCACCCAGAACGCCTGGTCCCAGATCGACGTCCAGCTGAAGAAGCGCCACGACTTGGTGCCAAACCTGGTGGAGACGGTAAAGGGCTACGCCGCCCACGAGGCAGGGACGTTCGAGGCGGTGGTCGAGGCCCGCAACGCCGCCATGGCCGCTTCCGGGGTCACCGACACCGCCCAGGCGGAGAACCTGCTCACCGGTGCGCTGCGCAGCCTGTTCGCTTTGGCCGAGGAGTACCCCGAGCTGCGGGCCACCGAGAACTTCCAGCGGCTCCAGGCGGATCTGGGTGAGATCGAGGGCGACATCGCCGTGGCCCGGCAGATCTTCAACGACAGCACGCTGAGCCTGAACAACGCCGTGGAGACCTTCCCCTCCAACGTGGTGGCCTCGCTGGCCGGGTTCCGCCGGGGACCCTTCTTCGAGATCGAGGAGGAGGGTCGGTCGGTTCCCGAGGTGGAGTTCTGACCCGCAGCGCCGAGCGGTTCCCGGTTCGGTGGGTTGGGGTGACCGCCGGGCGGCGGGGCCTGCTGGTCGTCACCGCAGCGGTGGTTGCCGTCTTCGCCGTCGCCGCCCCCGCGGCCGCCAAGTCGTTCACCTTTCCCGAGGTCGACGTCGAAGTCATCCTGCTTACCGACGGCTCGGTCGAGGTTGCCGAGCACCTCACCTTCGCCTTCGACGGCGACTTCAGCGGCGCCTACCGCGACATCCCGCTACGCCGCGGGGAGAGCATCGGCGACGTCATGGTCAGCGAGGGCGGGCTGCCATACGCCCCGGGGGCCTCCACCGAGCTGGGGTCGTTCGACGATCCCGGCACCTTCGGCGTGGAGGACCGCGAGTCGGTGACCAGGGTGGTGTGGCACTACTTGGCGTTCAGCGAGCGGCACACCTTCACCATCACCTACCGGATGGCCGGGCTCGCCGTCGCCTACGACGACGTAGTAGACGTCAACCTCCAGGTGTGGGGCGAGGAGTGGGATACCGGTGTCGACCGGCTCACCGCCGCCTTCTCCTATCCGGGGGCAGGGGCAGCCGGGGAGGTGCGGGTGTTCGGGCACCCCAGTACCGTCGCCGGCGAGACCTCCCTTGGTGCCGATGGGCTGACCCCCACCCTGTCCGCGGGCGACATCCCCGCTCGCCAGTTCGTCGAGATGCGGGTGGTGCTGCCCCGGTCGGTGCTCACCTCCACCGAGGGGGCCACCGTCATCGCAGGGGAAGGTCTAGGGGGCATCCTCGACGAAGAGGCCGCCGAGGCAGATCGCACCAACAGCGAACGCCGCGCCGACCGAGGCTCCCTGTTCGCCCTGGCAGGGTTGCTGGCACTGGTCCCCATCACCCTGTTCGGTGGCTACGTGCGCTTCGGGCGGGAACCCGGCGTCACCTACGACCGGGAGTACGAGCAGTCCCCGCCCAGCGAGCACGGTCCGGCGATGGTTGCCGGGCTGCGCAGCCAGGGCAGGGTGGACGAGGCGGCATTTACCGCCACCATGTTCGATCTGATTCGCAAAGGCGCCCTGGTGGCAACCCCGACCACCGTTGAGCGCAAGACCTGGTTCGGGCTGCGTACCGAGCAGATCTCCGACCTGGGACTTGCCGTGGCGCCCCCGACCGGCGACAGCCCCAAGCTGGACGACGTCGAGGCGGAGGTGATGGAGGTGTTGCGGCGGGTCCTTGGCGAGGGCCCGGTGGCGCTCACCGAGTTCCGCATCAAGATCCGGGAGAACCCATCCGCCAACCACGAGAGCTTCGTCGCCTTCGCCACCCAGGCCAAGAAGCAGCTCGTCGCCGACAAGTTGCTCGACGAGACCGGGCGGTACCTCCCCTGGGTCGTGGCGGCGGCGGTGGTGGGGGTGGGGCTGCTCGGTTGGTTCGTGGTCACCCCGCTGCTCGACCGTTACACCACCATCTTCGATCCCGTCCTGCTGCGTACCGGGCTGGTGATCTTTGGGGTGCTCGGTATCGGCCTCGCCGTGGTCAGCGGCTTCAACCGCCGGGCATGGGTGCGGCGCAGTCCCGCCGGGGCGCTGCTCGACGCCCGCTGGAACGCCTTTCGCAGCTACCTGCGCGACTTCGGGAGGTTCGAGGAGGCACCGGCTATCTCCATCGCCCTGTGGGAGGAGTACCTGGTATACGCCATCGCCTTCGGGGTGGCCGACGAGGTGCTCACCGCAGCCCGCATCGCGGCTCCTCCCGAGCTGCAGCAGTCCTCGTCGCTGTATTGGTACGGCGACCACGGCTACACCAGCGGGCACAGCTCCAACGCTATCTCGGGGATCGGCAGCTCGTTGCAGGGGGCCTTCTCGGCGCCCAGCTCGTCGTCGGGCGGCGGCGGCGGGTTCTCCGGCGGGGGCGGGGGCGGTGGT
>JACDBE010000212.1 GCA_013695075.1 Acidimicrobiia bacterium | reverse complement strand
TTTCCCGCCCGGCGGTGGCGGAATGGAGCACGTCGCCCTTGTACACCCACACCTGCACCCCGATGGCCCCCACCGTGGTGGCGGCGGTGGCCTGGCCGAAGTCGATGTCGGCGCGCAGCGTGTGCAGCGGCACCCGACCCTCCAGGTACCACTCGCGGCGTCCCATGTCGGCACCACCGAGGCGACCGGCGGCCTGGACCCGCACCCCCTCGGCGCCGGCTTTGAGGGCGGTGGCCACCGTCCGCTTCATGGCGCGGCGGAAGGCGACCCGACCCTCCAGCTGGTCGGCGACGCTGCGGGCCAGCAGGACGGCGTCGAGCTCGGCGTTCTGCACCTCGATCACGTTGAACTTGACGATGCGCTTGGTCAGCTTCTCCAGACCGGAGCGGAGCCGTTCCGCCTCCGAGCCGCCGCGGCCGATGACCACGCCGGGGCGGGCGGTGTGGACGTCGACCTGGACCTTGGAGTTGCCGATGCGCTCGATGTCGATGCGCGACAGGGCACCCCGCTTCAGCTGGGAACGCAGGTAGCTGCGGATCTGGTGATCCTGGTTGACGTTGGCGGCGTAGTCCTTCTCGGAGTACCAGCGCGACTTCCAGTCGGTCACGATGCCGAGGCGGAGGCCGTACGGGTGGATCTTCTGTCCCATCAGTCCTCCTCTCCGTCTCCGACGACGATGGTGATGTGGCTGGTGCGCTTGCGGATGCGGGTGGCCCGGCCCCGGGCCCGGGGGCGCCACCGCTTCAGGGTGGGTCCCTCATCGGCAAAAGCCTCGGCGACCACCAGCTCCTCGGCGTCGAGGGCCAGGTTGTGCTCGGCGTTGGCCACCGCCGAGTCGAGCACCTTGCGCACCGGGTCCGAGGCGCGCCGGTTGGTGAAGGTGAGCACGTCACGAGCCTCAGGCACGGGGAGCCCCCGCACCAGGTCGAGCACCCGCCGCACCTTGTACGGGGACTGCCGGATGTACTTGGCCTGGGCACGTACCTTCATCGCCGTCTCGCCGCCTTTTCCCCGGAGTGGCCGCGGAAGGTGCGGGTGGGGGCGAACTCGCCCAGCTTGTGGCCCACCATCGACTCGGTGACGTACACCGGGACGTGCTTTCTCCCGTCGTGCACCGCAATGGTGTGACCCACCATCTCGGGGATCACCGTGGAGCGACGGCTCCAGGTACGGATGACCCGCTTCTCCCCCTTGTCGTTGGCGGTCTCCACCTTGCGCAGCAGGTGCTCGTCTACGAAGGGACCCTTCTTCAGGCTTCTCGTCATGGCTCACCTCGGTTCATCGGTTCACCTGCGGCCCTTCTTCGCCCGACGACGGACGATGTACTTGTCGGACGCGTTGTTCTTGCGTCTCGTCCTTCCCTCCGGCTTGCCCCAGGGGCTCACCGGGTGCCGCCCCCCCGAGCTGCGACCCTCGCCGCCACCGAGCGGGTGATCGACCGGGTTCATGGCGACCCCACGGGTCTGCGGGCGCTTGCCCCGCCAGCGGCTGCGTCCCGCCTTGCCGACCTTCACCAGCTCCGCTTCGGTGTTGCCCACCTGGCCGACGGTGGCCCGGCAGTCGAGCGCCACCTGGCGCATCTCCCCCGAGGGGAGGCGGAGCAGGGCGACGTTGGCCTCCTTGGACATGAGCTGGATGGCGGTACCCGCCGAGCGGCCCATCCTGGCGCCTCCCCCGGGCCGCATCTCCACGTTGTGAACCACGGTGCCGGTGGGGATGTTGCGCAACGGGAGGGCGTTGCCGGGGCGTATGTCGGCCCCCGACCCAGACTCCAGCATGTCGCCGACGGCCACACCCAGCGGGGCGATGATGTACCGCTTCTCGCCGTCGAGGTAGTGCAGCAGGGCGATGCGGGCGTTGCGGTTGGGGTCGTATTCGATGGTGGCCACCTTGGCGGGGACCCCGTCCTTGCTGCGCAGGAAGTCGACGAGGCGGTAGCGCTTCTTGTGTCCCCCGCCACGATGGCGCGAGGTGATGCGCCCGTAGGCGTTGCGTCCCGACGACCGCTTCTGCTTGGCGAGCAGTGACTTCTCCGGCTTGTCGGTAGTCACCGCCTCGAAGTCGGATACGGTCTGGAAACGGCGACCGGGCGAGGTTGGTTTGAGCTTTCTTACAGCCATGGCCTCACACCTCGAAGATGTCTATGGAGTCGCCGGAGGCCAGCGTCACTAGGGCACGTTTGGTGTCCGAGCGCTTGCCCACCTTGAAGGCGGTGCGCTTCTGCTTGCCCCTGCGATTGATGGTGTTGACCCCGACCACCTTGACCCCGAAGATCTTCTCCACGGCGTGGCGGATCTCGGTCTTGTTGGTGCGTCGGTCGACCTCGAAGGTGTAGGTGTTGTTGGCCTCTATGAGGTCGTAGGACTTCTCCGAAACCACCGGTTGGAAGATGATGTCGCGAGGGTTCTTCATGTCGCCTCCCCGTCACCGGCGGTGCGCACCGCGGCGGCGTGCTCGGCGGTGCCCCGGGGGGTCGATTGGCCAAGCTCCAGGGTGCCTCGGCTCATCACGATGGTGTCGGCCCACAGCACGTCGTAGGTGTTGGCCTGACCCAGGTTGGCGGCGATGACCGTTGCCAGGTTGCGGAACGACGTGATCGCCACCCGTTCGTGGTCCTCGGCGATGAGCAGCACCTTGCCGGTCACCCCCATCGCCGCCAGCAGGGCAACGGCCTGCTTGGTGCGAGGCCGGTCCCACACCTCGAAGGACTCCACCACCTTGATCTGCCCACCGGCGGCCCGGGCGGACAGGGCGCTGCGCAGGGCGAGGCGGCGCATCTTCTTGGGAGTCCGCTGCGAGTAGTCGCGCGGCTTGGGCCCGTGGGCCACTCCACCACCGGCCCACTGCGGGGAGCGGATCGATCCGTGACGGGCCCGTCCCAGACCCTTCTGCCGCCACGGCTTCCTGCCGCCGCCGCGCACCTCGGCGCGGGTCTTGGTGGAGTGGGTCCCGGCGCGGGCAGCACCCAGTTGGGCGGTAACCACCTGGTGCATCACGGCGACGTTGGGTTCGATGCCGAAGATCTCGGCGGACAGTTCGACCTCACCCTGCCGGGTGCCGTCTGCGCTCCACAGCTCGGCGGTCAGCTTGTCAGGCACGGGACTTCACCGCCTCACGGATGATCAGCACGGCGCCCTTGGGGCCGGGCACGGCGCCCCTGACCATCAGCAGGTCGCGGTCGGCGTCCACCTGCACCACTTCCAGGTTGAGCACGGTGGTGGTGTCGTTGCCCATCCTGCCGGGCAGCCGCTTGCCTTTGAACACCCGGGCCGGGGTGGCACAGGCCCCCAACGAACCGGGGGCGCGATGGACCTTGTGGGCACCGTGGGAGCCGCCCTGCCCCTTGAAGTTGTGTCGCTTCATCACCCCGGCGAAACCCTTGCCCCGGGACACCCCGGTGACGTCGGCCATCATGCCGGCGGTGAACAGGTCGCCGACCCCGATCCGTTGGCCGATCTTGTACTCGGAAACGTCGTCCACCCGAACCTCGACGATGTGCTTGCTCGGGGTGACATTGGCCCTGGCGAAGTGGCCCGCCTGGGGGCGGTTGACCTGTTTGGCGCGCAGCTCCTTGAAGGCGATCTGGATTGCGGAGTACCCGTCGCGCTGGTCGTTCTTGATCTGGGTGATGTGTACCGGCCCAGCCTTGATCACCGTCACCGGGACCACCCGCGCCTGGTCGTCGAATACCTGGGTCATGCCCAGCTTCTCGCCGAGGATGGCCTTCATGTCTTGATCTCCACTTCCACTCCGGCGGGCAGGTCGAGACGCATCAGGGCGTCAACCGTCTTCGGGGTGGGGTCGATGATGTCGATGAGCCGTTTGTGGATGCGCATCTCGAAGTGCTCCCGGCTGGTCTTGTCGACGTGCGGGCCGCGGATGACGGTGTAGCGGTGGATCCGGGTGGGCAGCGGCAGCGGGCCCCGGATCCGCGCCTGGGTGCGGACCACGGTTTCGGCGATCTTGCGCGCCGACTCGTCGACCACCGAGTGGTCGTACGCCTTGAGGCGGATTCTGATCCGAGGCTCGTTGGCCACGAAGGGTCCTGTCTCTACGGACCATCAGGTACATCACCGGGCGGCGACAGCGAGCGCTCCGCAAGGGGCGGTGACTGACCACCGGGCGAGCGGTACCGCAATGGGTACATCACGGGTCTGGTCGGGGTCGAGGGGGGCGAACCCGACGACCGTGGAAGGTTCCATGGGGGCGCGGACCATCCGTCCGCGGATCGCTGGAGTGTACACGCCGCCGGCGGCGGCGAGCAAGTTGGGGCTACTCGCCGCGCGCCTTGGCGACGATCTCCTCGGCGGTGCTGGTTGGCACCTCCTGGTAGGAGTGGAACTGCATGGTGTAGGTGGCCCGACCCTGGGTCCGGGAGCGGACATCGGTGGCATACCCGAACATCTCCGCCAGCGGGGTCAACGCCTTCACCACCCGCATGGCCCCCCGGCTGTCCATCGACTCGATCTTGCCCCGGCGCGCCGACAGGTCGCCGATGACGTCGCCCATGAACTCGTCGGGGGTCACCACCTCCACCTCCATCATCGGCTCCAGCAGCTTGACCCCGGCCGCCTTGGCGGCGGCCTGCAATGCCATGGAGCCGGCGATGCGGAACGCCATCTCGTTGGAGTCGACGCTGTGGCTGGAACCGTCGGTGAGGGTCGCCTTGAGATCGACCAGCGGGTAGCCGGCGAGGATGCCCCCGTCGAGAGCCTCTCGCATCCCCTTTTCCACCGCCGGGATGAACTCGCGGGGCACGTTGCCACCCTTGACGGCGTCGACGAAGGTGAACCCGGAGCCGGCCTCGGTGGGTTCGAGGTCGATGAACACCTGACCGAACATCCCCGAACCACCCGTCTGGCGCTTCAGCTTGCCCTCGATCTTGCGCACGTGCCGCTTGACGGTCTCCCGGTAGGCCACCTGGGGGCGGCCCACGTTGGCGTCCACCTTGAACTCGCGCAGCAGGCGATCGACGATGATCTCCAGGTGGAGCTCGCCCATCCCCTCGATGATGGTCTGGCCGGTCTCGTCGTCGGTGTGCACCCGGAAGGTGGGGTCCTCCTCGGAGAGCCGGGCCAGCGCCTCGCCCAGCTTGTCCTGGTCGGTCTTGGTCTTGGGCTCGATGGCGACGGCGATGACCGGGTCGGGGAAGCTCATCGACTCCAGCTGGATGGGATGGTCCTGGCCCGACAGGGTGTCACCGGTCTTGGTGTTCTTGAGCCCGACGGCGGCCACGATGTCGCCGGTCCTGACCTCGTCGATGTCCTCCTGGGTGGAGGCGTGCATCCGCAGCAACCGGCCGAGGCGCTCCTTCTTGCCGGTGGTGGTGTTGACCACGGCGTCACCCTTGGCCGCCTTACCCGAGTAGACCCGGAAGTAGGTCAGCTTGCCGACATACGGGTCGCTCATGATCTTGAAAGCCAGGGCGCTGAACGGCTCGTCGTCTGACGGGTTCCGCTCCTCGAACTGAGTCTCGGCACCGGGGCGGAACCCCTGCACCGCGGGCAGGTCGGCGGGGCTTGGCAGGTAGTGGACGATGGCGTCCAGCAGCGGTTGCACCCCCTTGTTCTTGAAGGCGGAGCCGCACAGCACGGGGACGAAGTCGCGGTTGATGGTGCCCTTGCGGATCACCGCCCGGATCTCGTTGGGGTCGAGGTCGCCACCGTCGAGGTACTTCTCCAGCAGCGCCTCGTCCTCAGAGGCGACCACGTCGAGCATCTTGTGGTGCCACTCGTCGGCCAGCCCTTGGAACGCTTCGGGGATGTCGACCACCTCGCGATGCGTGCCGTCCTCGTCGTGCCAGATGATCGCCTTCATGTCCACCAGGTCGATCATCCCGGTGAAGTTGGCTTCAACCCCCATGGGGACCTGGAGGGCGACAGGGTTGCCGCCGAGTCGGTCGATGATCGAGCGTATGGAGCCGAAGAAGTCGGCGCCGATGCGGTCCATTTTGTTGATCAAGACGATGCGGGGCACCCCGTACTTGTCGGCCTGGTGCCACACCGTCTCCGACTGCGGTTCCACCCCGGATACGGCGTCGAACACTGCCACCGCCCCGTCGAGAACGCGCAGCGACCGCTCCACCTCGACGGTGAAGTCGACGTGACCGGGGGTGTCGATGATGTTGATGGTGTGGTCCAGCCAGCGGGTCGACGTCGCCGCCGAGGTGATGGTGATCCCGCGCTCCTGTTCCTGCTCCATCCAGTCCATGACGGCGGCGCCTTCGTGGACCTCGCCCATCTTGTAGGTTCGTCCGGTGTAGTAGAGGATGCGCTCGGTGGTCGTGGTTTTACCGGCGTCGATGTGCGCCATGATCCCGATGTTGCGGATGCTGTCCAGCTTGATGCTTCGTGCCATGGTTCTTACCAGCGGTAGTGGGCGAAGGCCTTGTTCGATTCGGCCATCTTGTGGACGTCCTCGCGCCGCTTGACGGCGGCGCCGCCCCGGTTGGCGGCGTCCAGGATCTCGTTGGCGAGCCGCTCGGCCATGGTCGCTTCGCGGCGCTTGCGGGCGAACTCCACCAGCCAACGCACCGCCAGGGTCTGGGCGCGGCGGGGCCGCACCTCCACCGGTACCTGGTACGAGGAGCCGCCCACGCGGCGGGAACGCACCTCGAGCTGGGGACGGATGTTGTCGACGGCCTTCTTCAGGGTCGACAACGGGTCGCCGCCGGTGCGCTTGTCGACGATGTCGAGGGCCCCGTACACGATGCGACGGGCAGCGCCCTTCTTGCCGCGCCACAACACCTTGTTGATCACCTGGGTGACCAGCAGGCTGCGGTATACCGGATCGGGTTCGAGCTTCTGGATCTCGGCGGGTGCTCTGCGCATGGTTCAGGCCTTCTTGGCGCCGTAGCGGGACCGCGACTGTTTGCGCCGGTCGACACCGGCGGCGTCGAGGGCGCCCCGGATGATCTTGTAGCGGACACCGGGCAGGTCCTTCACCCGGCCGCCGCGGACGAGCACGATGGAGTGCTCCTGCAGGTTGTGCCCCTCGCCGGGGATGTAGGCGGTGACCTCGATCTGGGAGCTGAGCCGCACCCGGGCCACCTTGCGCAGCGCCGAGTTGGGCTTCTTGGGGGTGACCGTGTAGACGCGGGTGCACACCCCGCGGCGCTGCGGCGACCCGGCCAGCGCCAGGGTCTTGGTCTTCTTCGGCTTGGGGCTCCGGCCCTTGCGGACCATCTGCTCAACGGTGGGCACGCATCGTCCTCGCTTCGGTGTCGCCTTGTCGTGTGAAGGGGTTTCCCGCCCAGGCGGCCGGCGGAGGTCCGGACACACAACGATCGGCCGCAACCGAGCCCTGAGGCTGTGTCGCCGCCGACCCTGGGGACTCGCTCCGCTCACAACAGCGCCTAGGCGCCTCCGGGTAAACGGGAGTCCGATCGGGAAGATCTGCCGGCGAGTATACCGCGCCGCCGCCCCCGCCGGGAACAAGCCTGCTCCGGTTGGGTACTCCCAACAGTAACAATGTAACAAGTGGGTCTATTCCGTCACCGGTCGACCATTCCTAACATCAGCCCTGTTATGAGTCCCATGCCGGGGAGGAACCCGTACCGGCCCGGGGTCGGGTTGACCCCGGTGTACCTGGCCGGCCGCAGCGACGAGTTGCGCCGCTTCCGTTCGATGCTGCGTTCCGCCCCCGAGATCCCCGCCAACGTGCGGGTCACCGGTCTGCGGGGCGTGGGCAAGACCGTGTTGCTCGGCGAGTACGAGATGATCGCCGCCGAGGAGGGATGGGTCACCGAGATGCTGGAGCTCGAGCATCGCCACGACACCGCCGAGGTGATGGTGGACACGGTGTCTGCCCTGTGCGAGCGGTTGCGCCGCCAGATCTCCCGCAGCGCCCGCATCCGACGCAAGGTGGGCAAGGCGGTGGAGCAGGTGGCCAAGTTGGAGATCGGCTTCGACGACGTGCGGCTGTCGTTCGATCCCAGCGCCGACGACGACGACATCGCCCTGGCGGAGACCATCTACGCCACCGTGGCCACCGCCGTCGGCCACGGCAAGCTGGGAGTGATCCTGATGTTCGACGAGGCCCAGGTGCTGGAGGACCCCGCCTCGCTGTCGGTGCTGGTGGCGGCGGTGTCGACATTGCAGCGCAGCGCCGTCCCGGTGTGCCTGGTGGTGTGCGGGCTGCCCAGCCTGGCCGCCCGGTTGCTGCGGGCCCGCACCTACACCGAGCGGATGTTCCGCGGCGAGAACGTCGGTTCGCTGGACGGCGAAGCGGCCCGCCAGGCGCTGATCCGTCCCCTCGACGGCACCGGGGTCACCATCGCCGACGACCTGGTCGACGCCGTGATGCGCCGCATCGGCGGTTACCCCTATTTCGTCCAGCTATGGGGCGCTGAGCTGTGGGACGCCGCCGACCAGGCCGACGTCCAGCATCTGTCCCGGGACCTGCTGGCGGTGGTGGAACCCGACATCACCCGGCGGCTCGACACCGACTTCTACGAACCCAGGGTGCGGCTGCTCACCCCCGCCGAACAGGACGTGCTCATCGCCACCGGCACCTGCCCCTACCCGCCGATCGTGGTCGCCGATGTCATCGCCGCCAGCCCCAAGTCCACCGGCAACATCAACGTGTTGATGGGCCGCATCGCCGCCGCCGGGGTGCTCTACCGGGTCCGCCGCGGCGAGTACGACTACACCGCCCCCGGCTTCCACACCTTCCTACAACGCCGCGCCACCCGCTAGCGCCCGCCGCGGAACAGGCCAGCACCGGCCGACCTACCCTCGCCACACCCTGACAGCACCTGTCGGTCGTGGGGCAACGTCACTCGTGGGCACCCATGACGCCATTGCCTTTGGTCGCTCACTCTTGCTCTGGCCTTGGGGGTCGGCGCCAGTCTCGAATCGGTGTGCTCGCAAGCCCCTACCCGGTGCGTTGGTCGGAGGTCTCCGGTCAGCCAAGAGGGGCGCTCTGCACCTGCGGGGGATCGCCGGTCGGTGGGCGGTATCCCTGGGCGGCGGGCAGGTCGCTGTCCCAGAACGGATATCGGATGTGCGGTTGGGGTGGAGGGCGACGGAGCAGGTCTTCGGCGATCGCCAACCACACCGTGGCGTAGCCACCGAACCGGTCCGCCAGCCACACCAGCTGCGGGTGGTATTCCTCGGCCAGGCGAACGGCGAGGGCGGTGGGGATGGCGTTGGTGTTACCGGCGTAGACCCTGCGGGTCACCATCGGAGAGGCGACATCGGGATCGACACCGAGGAACTCGTAAACGGAAGCCAGCAGCAGACCGGGATGGAACGATATGTCCTCCAAGAAGCCGACGAACATCTGCTGTGGAGCGAACACCGACAGCCAGTTGTCCAGGTTGGTCGGGTAGTCGGTGTGCATCCGCAACCGGGGATTGGACAGCACGGTGTCGAACCAGTCGGTGCCGGTGGTCACCCCGGACGACGACCGGCCGGTCATGGCGGCATGCGACCAGGCCCGCTCGATGGGGTTGCGCAGCATATAGATGACCCGAAGGTCGGGATTGAGGGCGGCGACCCGGCGGATCCGGTCCGGCTCGATCAGGGCGTAATCGGGGGTGAACTCGCCGGAGATCTGGCCCGGCGCGGGGGTGAACAGCGACCGGTACCAGTTGTCGTCGGGTTGC
>JACDBE010000211.1 GCA_013695075.1 Acidimicrobiia bacterium | reverse complement strand
TCGATGGCGTCCTCCAAGGCAACCCATGCCAGGTCGGCACAGCGGATGCGCACCGGGAACTGGCGCACCCCCTGTAGCGCTTCGAGATCGCCGAGCACCGCCCCCGGGCGCTCCGGGTCCACCGGGTTGTCCCCCTCGACGATCGACATCATCCGCTTGAAGCTCGACGCCAGGTCGCGCACCTCATCGATGGTCAGCCCGACCACGGCGTCGGCCATCATCGACCCGGACGCCTGCGAGATCGAGCAACCCTGACCCTGGGTGGCGATCTCAGTGATGACCCCGTCACCCACCACCACATCGACACCGAACTCGTCGCCACATGACGGGTTCTGACCGTCGGCATGGATGGCGTCGTGGTTGAGCCTGCCCCGCCTGCGTGGGTTCCGATAGTGGTCGAGGATCACGTCTCGGTAGAGGTCATCGATGGGCATGTGCTGTAGGAAAGGATACCGGGGATGAGAACATTCCCACCAACGGCAAGCCTGTGATGGAGGAGCCGCCAGACGCCTTGGCCCACACGCGAAGCCCAGCCTGCTGGCCGTGCCGGTGGGGCTACCCTCGCCCCGCAGGTCCCACAGTCATCCTGGAGGATCAAACCTCGTGATCGAATCCCGCCGTGCCCGTCTCGCCGTGGTGGTCTCCAGCGACCGCCGGCGGGGAGCCGAGGTGTTTGGCGAGGCCCTCGCCGCCGGGCTCGGCCAGCGGGGATGGGACGTCAGGTTGTTCGCTCTCAGCGAGGGCGATCGGCGCTCCCCCCGCATCGACGCCGAGCCGATGGCGGCGGTTGCTGCCGATACCCTCGGCAAGCTGGACCGGACGGTGGTCACCGCCCTCCGCCGCCGCCTGCGCACCTGGGAGCCGGCCATCGTGCTCGCCTACGGGGGGCCCTCGGTCCAGTACTCCACCGTGGCGGTGCGCTCGCTGTGGCGGCGCCCCCGGCTGGTGGTGGTCAGCATCGGCGACCCGATGTTCTGGATCAGAAGCCGACGACACGCCCGGCTGCGGTCGCTGTTGTACGCCGGCGCCGACCGGGTGCTCTCGGTGGCGGCGGCTACGACGACACCGCTGATGGAGTCCCTGGGGGTGGCTCCCGCCAAGATCAGGGTCGCCGCCACCGGGGTGCCCGACCGCTTCTTCGACATCGAGCGGGACCCACGGGGAACCGCGCTGCGGATCGTAGTGATCGGGGCGCTGTCGGCGGAGAAGGATCCGCTGGCGGCCATCGAGGTCGTCGCCACCGTCGCCGCCACCACCCCCGTCGAGCTGCGCATCCTCGGCTCCGGACCCCTCAGCGGCGAGGTGGCCGCCGCCGTCCGGGCCGGTGGGCTGGGCGACCGGGTGGAGCTGTGCGGGTCGGTGGAGGACATCGCTCCTCACCTGGCGTGGGCTGATGTGCTGCTGCAGACCTCGAAGTCGGAGGGGCTGCCCGGGGTGGTGCTGGAGGCCGGCGCCGCCGGGGTACCCAGCGTGGTGTTCGACGTCGGAGGATGCGCCGAGGCCGTGGTCGACGAGGAGACCGGGGTGGTGGTCGCCGCCGGCGACGGGGTGGGTGCCGCCGCCGCCCTGGTGGATCTGGCCGCCCACCGGGACCGGTTGACCGCCATGGGGCAGGCGGCCCGCCGTCACATGGCCGCCTCGTACCCGTTGGCAACGGCTATCGACCGCTACCACCAGCTGCTGCTCGACGAACTTGAAGCTGCCCGGAGGCAACCAGCGGTGACCCGGTGACCGTCAAGCTGGCCCACCTCACCACCGTCGACCTCAGCCTGCGCTACCTGGTGCTGGCCCAGATGACAGAAGCGGAGCGGCTGGGTTGGGACGCCATCGGGGTCAGCGCACCCGGCCCATACGTTGCCGAGATCGAGCAATTGGGGATCCGCCACCTCCCGCTGCCCACCTCGTCGCGGGGGTGGAACCCACTGGCAGACGTGCGCGCCGCCGTCGACCTGTGGCGGATCCTGCGCCGAGAGCGGATCGACATCCTGCACACCCACAACCCCAAGCCGGGGTTGTACGGGCGGATCGTGGGGCGGCTGGCCGGAGTCCCCATCGTGGTGAACACGGTGCACGGGCTGTACGCCGGTGCCGGCGACCGTCTCCTCAAGCGGTTGGTGGTCTATCTGGCGGAGGCCGTCGCCTCCCGCTTCTCCGACGCCGAGCTGATGCAGAACATCGAGGACCTGGAGCTGACCAACCGCTACCACATCACCCGTCGCCACCGCACCGCCCTGCTGGGCAACGGTGTCGACCTGGCCCGCTTCGACCCAGACCGTTTCGACGAAGCCGAGCGGCGCCGGGTGCGAGAGGAGCTCGGCGTCGGCGATGACCAGATCCTGGTGGGCACCGTTGGTCGGCTGGTCGCCGAGAAGGGCTATCCCGAGCTGGTGGCGGCGGCGGCCAGCCTGCCCGGCCGGTATGCGGTGGTGGCCATCGGTCCCGACGATCCGGAGAAGCCCGACGCCCTGGGCACCGAGTTCGCCGCCACCGCCTCGGCCGCCGGAGTGCGGCTGCTGGGCATGCGCACCGACGTCGACCGGCTGTACGCCGCCATGGACCTGTTCGTCCTCGCCTCCCACCGGGAGGGATTCCCCCGCGCCGCCATGGAGGCCGCTGCCATGGGGTTGCCGGTGGTCGCCTCCGACATCCGCGGGTGCCGCCAGGTGGTCGACCACGGTGGCAACGGCGTGCTGGTGCCGGTGGGGGATGCCACCGCCCTGGCGGGGGCGATCACCGCCATCGGCGAAGACCCGGTGACCCGACAGGCGATGGGTGATGCCAGCCACCGCAAGGCGCGGGCCGAGTTCGACGAGGACCAGGTGGTCCGCACGGTCTTCTCCACGTACCACGCCGTTGCCAAACGCAAGGGGATCGCCGCCGTGGTGGCGGACGCACCGGAGAGCCTGACCCCGGTGATCCGCCCCGCCACCCTGGCCGACGTCCCCCACCTGGCCCGCCTCCACCGCGAGGCCATCGCCACCGGGTTCCTCCCCAGCCTGGGCAGCGGGGTGATGGAGCGGCTGTACACCGCCTTGTTGGGTTGGGACGACGCCGTGGTGCTCGTCGCCGACGGCGGGTGGCGTCCGGTGGGGTTCGTCGCCGGGGTCACCGACACCGGCGCCTTCTACCGCCACTTCCTGCGCCGCCACGGCGCCGGGGCCGGTATGGCGGCGGCACCCCGGCTGGTGCGGCCATCGGTGCTGCGCCGCGCCTGGGAGACGGTGCGTTACGGCGGCGGCGGTGGTGACGGCGTCGCCGCCGAGCTGCTGTCGATGGCGGTCGACGACGGGATGCGGCGGCGCGGGTTGGGCAAGATCCTCGGCGAGGACTTCCTCACCGCAATGACCGCCCGGGGCGTCACCGCGGTGCGGGTGGTGG
>JACDBE010000200.1 GCA_013695075.1 Acidimicrobiia bacterium | reverse complement strand
CCTCGGTACCATCGCCCGGCATGAACAACACCGTCGGGGTCGGCATCCTGGGGGCGGGCACGGTGGGGGGGACGGTGATCCGGCGTCTGGTGGAAGATCGGGCCGCCATCGCCGCCAGGACCGGGCTCGACCTCGAGGTGCACCGGGTGGCGGTGCGGGACCCAGCCAAGACCCGCTCGCTGTCCCTGCCCGCCGGGATGGTCACCGACGATCCGGCCGAGGTGGTGGCCGACCCCGGGGTCCGGCTGGTGGTGGAGGTGATGGGCGGACGCCAGCCGGCGGGCGACCTGGTGTTGGCCGCCCTCGAAGCCGGCAAACCGGTGGTCACCGCCAACAAGGAGCTCATCGCCGCCCGCGGTCCCCAGCTGATCGCGGCGGCGGCACGCGGCGGCGTTCCTCTCCTGTTCGAGGCCGCCGTCGGTGGCGGCATCCCCATCATCCGCCCGCTGGCGGAGACGCTGGCCGGCGAGCAGCTGGAGCGGGTGGCGGGCATCGTCAACGGCACCACCAACTACATCCTCACCAGGATGGGCGATGGCGAGGGGTACGCCGCGGCGCTGGCGGAGGCCCAGCAGCGGGGCTACGCCGAGGCCGATCCCACCGCTGACGTATCCGGGGCGGATGCCGCCGCCAAGGCCGCCATCCTGGCTTCACTGGCCTTCAGCACCTGGGTGGGCAGCGACGACGTGCCTTACGAGGGCATCGACGGACTCGCCGCCGTCGACATCGCCTGGGCGCGGTTCCTCGGCTACGAGGTCAGGCTGCTGGCCATCGCCACCAGGGGCGCCACCGGGGTGTGCGCCCGGGTCCACCCGGCGCTGATCCCTATTGATGATCCGCTGGCGGCGATCCGCGGGGCCACCAACGCCGTGCTGGTCACCGGTCCCTCCATCGGCGACCTCCTCTTCGCCGGGCCCGGCGCCGGGGGAGAGCCCACGGCCACCGCCGTGCTCGGCGACGTCATCGACGCCGCCCGCCAGGTGCTGGCCGGTACCCCGGCGGCACCCCGCATCCGGTTCGCCCCATCCGAGCTTGCCGACTTCGGAGAGGTGGCCACCAAGTGGTACCTGAGGCTGGGGGTGACCGACCAGCCGGGTGTGCTTGCCACCATCGCCGGCACCTTCGGGGATGCCGGGGTCAGCATCAAGTCGGTGTGGCAGGAGGGCGAGGGCGGCGAAGCGATGCTGCTCATCATCACCCACCGCGCCCCCGAACGCCGCCAGCGCCGGGCGATCAAGGCACTGAGCAGGCTGGACGCGGTGCGCACCGTGGCCGCCGCCATGCGGGTGGAGAGCTCCGAGCCGTGACCACCCGGCGGATGGAGAGCTCCGAGCCGTGAGAGCCGTCGCCGGCTACCCAGCCGCCGACCCGTGCTTGCCATCGTCTGCGGAGCGGGTATTATGACCCCTCGATCGCTCTCCCCTCCGGATGCACAGCCTGTTGTGCTGCAACCGAGGGCGGGTCGGGAGCCGAACGCCACCGACGCCAAATCCCCTCGCTCCGTGCGGGGAGCGCTTCCCAGGACCGGTATCACCGGCTCATCTTTCCGAATGCCGAAGGGGGCATCAGTCGAAATGACCACACGGGCCAAGCTGCAGGAGTTGGGGCTCGACGATCTTCGTCGCATGGCGGGCCAGGTCGAAGTCGAACACGACGGTCTCCAGAAGACCAAGCTGATCGCAGCCATCCTGGAGTCCGACAAGTTCGACGCGGCGATGGTGCCCGATGTCGCCGAGACCTCCCGCAACGGTGAGCAGGAAACGCAGGAACAGTCCTCCGGTGACGGCCAGCAGCGAGCCGAAGGCGAAGGCTACGGCGATCGTCAGGGCCGGCGTCGTCGCCGCAATCGGGGCGTCAACCGCCCCGACTTCCAGCAGGTGGACGAGAGCGAGCTCGAGGTGCGCGAGGGAATCCTCGACATCCTGCCCGAGGGCTACGGGTTCCTCCGCTGCTCCGGCTACCTGCCGGGTGACAGGGACGTGTACGTCGCCGCCAACCTGGTGCGCAAGGCCCGGCTACGCAAGGGCGACATCTGCAGCGGTCCCATCCGCCCCGCCCGCGCCCAGGAGAAGTTCGCTGCCGCGGTGCGCATCCTCAAGGTCAACGGGCTCGACCCGGAGGAGGCCCAGCAACGCCCCCGCTTCGCCGACCTCACTCCCCTGTTCCCCGACGACAGGTTGCGGCTGGAGGTCGAGGGGCAGTCCGGGCACATCCTGCCTCGCATCGTCGACCTGATCGCCCCCATCGGCAAGGGGCAGCGTGGGCTCATCGTGTCGCCTCCCAAGGCGGGCAAGACCACGGTGCTCAAGGAGATCGCCAACTCGATCACCGCCAACAACCCGGAATGCCACCTGATGGTGGTGCTGGTGGACGAGCGCCCCGAAGAGGTCACCGACATGCAGCGCTCGGTGAAGGGTGAGGTCATCTCCTCCACCTTCGACCGTCCCGCCGACGAGCACACCCAGGTGTCCGAGCTGGCCATCGAGCGTGCCAAGCGGATGGTGGAGACCGGCATGGACGTCGTGATCCTGCTGGAGTCAATCACCCGACTGGCCCGGGCGCACAACCTGGCCGCTCCGGCCAGCGGACGGATCCTGTCCGGTGGTGTCGACTCGACGGCGCTGTACCCGCCCAAGCGGTTCTTCGGTGCCGCTCGCAACATCGAGGAGGGGGGCAGCCTGACCATCATCGCCACCGCCCTGGTGGAAACCGGGTCGCGCATGGACGAGGTGATCTTCGAGGAGTTCAAGGGCACCGGCAACATGGAGCTGCGGCTCGATCGCAAGCTTGCCGAAAAGCGCATCTACCCCGCCATCGACGTCGAGGCCTCCGGCACCCGCCGCGAGGAGCTGCTGTTCACCCCCGACGAGCTCACCGAGGTGTGGAAGCTGCGTCGAGTGCTGCTCGCCCTGGAGCCCGGGGCGGCGCTGGAGCTGCTCATCGACCGGTTGAAGACCACCAAGTCCAACGCCGAGTTCCTGGCGGCGGTGGCCAAGTCGGGCCCGATGACCGACCGGTGATCTACTGGTGATCCACCGATGACCGACCGATGAGCGCAGTCACCTCGACCCGCTACCGTTGCCCATCACCCGCCGCAGGAGCCAACCCGTGAAACCCGACATCCATCCCGAGTACCGAGACGTGCTCTACCAGGACACCTCCTCCGATCTGGCCTTCGTCACCCGCTCCACAATACGTACCACCGACACCATCGAGTGGGAGGACGGCAAGACGTACCCGCTGGCCAAAGTGGAGATCTCCAGCGCCAGCCACCCCTTCTACACCGGGCGGCAGATCCTGCTCGACTCCGGCGGTCGGGTGGAGCGTTTCCGCCGCCGCTACGCCAAGGTGGGCACCGGGAAGACCGGCTCCTCCTCCCGGTCCTGATGTCGCGACCGCCGGGCGCAACGGTCGGCGGTCAGGCCGTTATCGAAGGGGTGATGATGCGCGCCCCCCACCGCTGGGCGGTGGCGGTGCGCCGTCCCGACGGGATCATCGAGGCCATCCGCCACGAACTACCCAGACTGTCGGCACGCTCCTGGGCGGCGCGGGTGCCCTTCCTGCGCGGGGTGATGGTGCTGGTGGAGTCGATGCAGCTCGGATTCCGGGCACTGTCGTGGTCCGCCCAGAAGGCCGGCGAGGACGACGAAGAGCTCACCAGGGGTCAGATCATCACCACCATGGTGGTGGCGGTGGTGCTGGCGCTGGCACTGTTCATCGGGGCCCCGGTCGCCGCCGCCTCGTTCCTGCACCGCTTTTTCGACGAGTCCAGCCTGGCCTTCGTGGTGATCGATGGCTTGGTGAGAATCGCCTTGATCGTCACCTACATCTGGGCCATCTCGCGGGCCTCCGAGATCAAGCGGGTGTTCGAGTACCACGGCGCCGAGCACATGACCATCCACGCATACGAGGCCGGAGACCCGCTCGGGGTGGCGGAGGTCTCCCGCTACAGCCCTCGCCATCCCCGCTGCGGCACGTCGTTCATCGTTCTCGTCGCCATGGTGGCGTTCGTGATCTTCCTCACCCTGGCCACCCTGCCGCTGCTGTGGCAGATCATCGCCCGGGTGGTTCTGATCCCGGTCATCGCCGGGACGGCGTACGAGGTGCTCAAGGCGGCCGCCGACACCCGCTGGCTGGCATGGGCCAGCCTCCCGGGTATCTGGCTACAGGCGATCACCACCGAGCGACCCACCCCCGATCAGATCGAGGTCGCCATCGCCAGCCTGCTCGCCGCCCTCACCGTCGACGAGCGGTTCGAGGTCGACGCCCGGGGACCGGTGGCGGTCGGCGCCCTCGAGGCGGTGTACGACCCTGCCTCGGACTGACGCGGTGGCGACGTGATCGACGAAGCGCTGCGGGGACGGCTGGACGACGTGGCGGGCGCCTACCAGCAGACCGTCGACGAGCTTGCCGACCCGGCGGTGTTCGACGAGCAGGACCGCTACCGGGCGCTGGCCATCCGCCATGCCGAGCTGCGCGCCGTCGTCGAGGTGTACGACCGCTACCGCAGTGCCGAGGCCGAGGCGTCGGCCGCCACCGAACTGGCCAGGTCGGAGACCGAGCCGGAGATGCGCGCCTACCTGGAGTCGGTGGTCGCCCAGGAGGAAGCGGCCCTGGAGGCGATGGAGGTCGAGCTGCGTACCCTGCTGGTGCCCGCCGATCCCAACGATGCCAAGGACGTGATCGTCGAGGTACGCGCCGCCGCCGGAGGCGACGAGGCGGCGTTGTGGGCCGGCGACCTGGTGCGCATGTACCACCGCTTCGCCGAGCGCAACGGCTTCGCCGTAGACGCCATGGGCACCACTCCCACCGAGGGCGGCGGAATCAAGGAGGCCACCTTCGCCGTCAAGGGCAAGGGTGCCTACTCGCTACTCAAGTTCGAGGCCGGACCGCACCGGGTGCAGCGGGTCCCCAAGACCGAATCCTCGGGGCGCATCCACACCTCGATCGCCACTGTGGCGGTGCTCCCCGAGGCGGAGGACGTCGAGGTGGCCATCAACGACAGCGAACTGGAGATCGAGACGTTCCGGTCTCAGGGTCCCGGCGGGCAGTCGGTGAACACCACCGACTCGGCGGTGCGCATCCGCCACCTGCCCACCGGGATCGTGGTGTCGTGCCAGGACGAGAAATCGCAGCTACAGAACAAGGCCAAGGCAATGCGGGTGCTTCGGGCCCGTCTGTTCGAACTGGAACAGGCCGCCCGGGCCGGGGAGCGGGGGTCGGTGCGCCGCTCCCAGGTCGGCTCCGGGGAGCGAGCCGAGAAGATCCGCACCTACAACTACAAGGAGAACCGGGTCACCGATCATCGGGTGGGGCTCACCATCCACGACCTCGATGGCATCCTCGACGGCGACCTGGCCGCATTCCATGCCGCTCTCGGGGCACGGGAGGCGGCGCAACGGCTGGCCGATCAGGTGCCATGACGAAGGCCGCGGCAGCGCTAGCAGCGGACACCGTGGGCGGGCTGCTCACCGAGGCCAGCGACCTGCCCCGCCACGAGGCGGAGCGTCTGCTGATGGCCGCCACCGGGCTGGACCGAGCCCGATTGCTGCTGGCAGGCCCGCTCCCCAGCGACCAGGTGCGCCGGTTCGCCAGCCTCGCCGGCCGGCGCCGCGCCGGCGAGCCGCTCCAGTACCTGGAGGGCACCGTCGACTTCGGTCCCATCACGGTGAGGGTCGACCCCCGGGCGCTCATCCCCCGTCCGGAGACGGAGCGGTTGTGGCAGTTGGCCACCGAGCTGGTGACCAGTCCCCAGGTGGTCGTCGACCTGTGCACCGGGAGCGGCAACCTGGCGCTGGCGTGCGCCCACCGCTGGCCGGGGGCACGGGTCCTGGCCACCGACACGTCAGCGGGGGCGCTGTCGTTGGCCAGAGAAAACGCCGCCACCCTCGGTCTGGCTGTTGAGAACCGGGAAGGGGACCTGTTCGCCCCGCTGCCGCCGGACCTGGCCGGCAGGGTCGACCTGGTGGTGGCCAACCCCCCGTACCTGGCCGGCGCCGAGCTGGCTGCCGTCGCCGGTGAACTGCACCACGAACCGTTGGAGGCGCTGGTGGCCGGGCCTGACGGGATCGAGGTGGTGGCCCGGATCGGGGCCGAGGTGGGGCGGTGGCTGGCCCCCGGCGGGGTCGCCGTGGTCGAGGTGTCCGCAGGCCATGCGGTCCGGGCCCGCAGTCTGTTCGCCGGCGTCGATGCCGGTGTCCAACCGGACCTGACCGGTCGCCCGCGGTACGTCGTCGCCGTCGCCGGGTGACGGATCCGGCCGGGGTCGGGCTGCCCGCCCCCCGGCGACACCGATCGCACTACCTTGGGTGGAGTCGCCGAGCCTGCGGGGTGGATGTCGTATGAGTGTCGACGCAGCCGTCCGTGCCCTCAGGCGGGGCCAGATCGTCGGGGTGCCCACCGACACCCTGTACGGCCTCGCCGCCGATCCCTTCAAGGAGGATGCCCTGGAGGCGATCTTCCGGCTCAAGGGCAGACCCCAGGAGAAGCCGATGGCGCTGCTGGTGGCTTCGGTGGAGCAGGGCATGACGCTGGCGTCGTTCACCGACCGGGCCCACGAGCTGGCCGAGGCGCACTGGCCGGGGGCGTTGACCCTGGTGCTGCCCCGGCTGGCCACCGCTCCGACGTGGCTGGGCGACCGAGAGCGGAAGACGATCGGGTTGCGCTGCCCCGACCATCCGGTCGCCTTGGCCCTGCTGGAGGTCGCCGGACCCCTGGCGGTGACATCGGCGAATCTCAGCGGCGACGAGGCGGTGATCGACGACGTCGAGGCCGATGAGCTGTTCGGCGACGCCGTGGCCGTGTACCTGGAGGGGGCGGCACCGGGAGGCAAGGCGTCGACGATCATCGACCTCACCGAGCCCGCCCCGCTCACCCTGCGCAAAGGCCCGGTGCAGGCCGACCCAGGCCCGACCCGCCCTCGTTGAGCTAGGCAATTTCTGGTTGTTTCCCTCCCCGCAGCTCCGGGGAGGGGAAACTGATCGCTCGCACCCCCTATGGGAGGGGAAACAGAACGAGGGAGGGGAAACAGAACGTTGGGAAGAACGAGGGAGGGGTGGCTGCGGTAGGCTCGGCTGATGACCCAGACGACTGTGACCGAGACAACGCTTACCGACCTCACCCGCCGCCTGGCCGATGTCGACGCCGAGATTGCCCGGCTGGTGGACGACGAGGGACGGCGCCAGCACGACTCCATCCGGCTCATCGCCAGCGAGAACTACGTCTCCCAGGCCGTCATGGATGCCACCGCCAGCGTGCTCACCAACAAGTACTCCGAGGGGTATCCGGGGCGGCGCTACTACGAGGGCCAGCAGGTCATCGATCAGGTGGAGACGGTGGCCATCGAGCGGGCCAAAGCGCTGTTCGGGGTGGAACACGCCAACGTGCAGACCTACTCGGGGTCGCCGGCCAACCTCGCCGTGTACATGGCGCTGGCGTCCCCGGGCGACACCGTGATGGGGATGGCGCTGCCAGCCGGCGGCCACCTCACCCATGGGTGGAACGTGTCCGCCACCGGCAAGTGGTTCCGCGCCGTCCAGTACGGGGTACGCCGCGAGGACGGCCGGGTCGACCTCGACGAGGTGCGAGAGCTGGCGCTGGCGGAGCGACCCAAGCTGATCTTTTGCGGGGGCACGGCCATTCCTCGCACCATCGAGTTCGCCGGCTTCGCCGAGATCGCCGCCGAGGCCGGGGCGGTGCTGGTGGCCGACATCGCCCACATCGCCGGGCTGGTCGCCGGAGGTGCTCATCCCACGCCGGTGGGTCATGCCGAGGTCATCTCCACCACCACCCACAAGACGCTACGGGGGCCGCGGGGGGCGATGCTGATGTCCACCGCCGAACACGCCAAGGCCCTCGACCGGGCAGTGTTCCCCGGTCTGCAAGGCGGGCCCCACAACCACACCACCGCCGCCATCGCCGTCGCCCTCGGCGAGGCGGCCACCGCTGACTTCCAGCGGTACGCCCACCAGATCGTGGCCAACGCCAAGGAGCTGGCGGCGGCGCTGGTGGAGCGCGGCTTCGATCTGGTCACCGGAGGCACCGACAACCATCTCATCCTGGTTGACCTCACCAGCAAGGGAGTGGGGGGCAAACCGGCCGCCCAGGCACTCGACCGCGCCGCCATCGAGCTCAACTACAACTCGGTGCCGTTCGACCCACGCAAGCCGTTCGATCCTTCCGGCATCCGGATAGGCACCCCGGCGGTAACCACCAGGGGTCTCACCGAGGAGCACATGCCGCAGATCGCCGCCTGGATCGACCAGGTGGTGGCCGTCGCCGAATCCGGTGACGACACCGTGATCGACCGGGTCCGCGCCGAGGTGGGGGAGTTCGTCAAGCCCTTCCCAATCCCGGGATGGCCCACCCCCTGAACGCGTTCGACCCGCCACCCCGTCCCTCCAGCGAGCAAGAAAAGCTGCTTGTGAATCTGTTCACAAGCGTGTAGAGTGAGCCATGACGGACCATCCCTCGAGAGAGAGCCCGCCTCCCGTGCCCCCCGCAGCACCCGCCGACCAACCCGGACGGCAGCCGGCTGCGGCCGCCGTCCCCGCCCACCCCTCGACCGACGCCAGCGCGCCGGCGCCCTCAGATTCGCTGACCTCTGCCGCCGCCGGGCTCGGGCAGGGTGGCCAGGGCTTCGACTTCTTCTCCTCGGTGGTGGCCGGTCTGGTGCTGGGGCTGGGGATCGACTGGCTTGCCGGGACCCGTCCCTGGGTGACGATCCTCGGCATCGTGCTCGGGTTCGTCGCCGGGTTCGCCAAGCTGTGGGCCGCTTCGGCGATCCTGGTGCAGCAGGGCGAGGAGCGCCGCCGTGGCTGACCGTCTGTTGGGCGCCAGCGGGTTCGACCGCGGGAAGGTCGACGAAGAGACGCTGGCCAGGGAGACGATGGCCAAGGCTTCGCCCATCGCCCACGGCCACGACGTGGAGCGGCACATGGCCCGGCACACGGCCACTCGGGCGCTGTGGGTAGGCCCGGTGCTGGCGCTGATCACGGGCCTGTTCCGGGGATGGGGTGGTGCCATCGCCGCCCTGCTCGGGGTTGCCATCGTCGCCGCCAACTTCATGCTCTCGGGAGCCCTCATGTCCCGAGCGGCGCGCATCAGCCTGGCTTTGTATCATGCCGCCGCCTTGTTCGGTTTCTTCCTCCGCCTGGGTTTCATCATGGCGACCATGTTCGCCCTCGCCTGGGCCTTCAAGATCGACCGAACGGCGCTGGGGATCTCGGTGGTGGTGAGCTACCTGGCGCTGCTCACCTGGGAGGCAGTCGTGGTGTCGCGCGGCGGTGAAAAGGAGTTGGAGTGGACGTGATCCTGGCGGCGTCGGAGTGCGACCCGGTAGCGGAGATCATCTGTGTGCCCGCCAACGTCAACGAGTTGTTCGAACTGCCCTTCATCGGCGGGGTGAACCGCACCATGCTGCTGATGGGGCTGGCCGCCCTTATCGCCGTCGCCCTGCTGTGGTTCGGGTTGCGGCGGCGCCCTCTGGTGCCCACCAAGTTCGAGGCGGCCATCGAGGGCATCGTGTTGTACATCCGCGACGAGGTGGCCCTGGGGATCATCGGGCCCAAGGACGGCATCAGGTTCTTCCCCTACCTGCTGGCTCTGTTCATGTTCATCCTGATCGGCAACCTCTTCGAGATCGCACCGGCGATCAACTTCCCCATCACCTCGCGTATCGGGCTCCCCGCCTTCCTCGCCCTCCTCACCTGGGTGATCTTCGTGTTCATGGGTTTCAAACGGCAGGGAGCCGCCTACGTGGGTCACATCCTGTGGCCGCCAGGGGTTCCCACCGGTCTCAAACCGCTGGTGGGCATCATCGAGTTCGTGTCGACGTTCCTGGTGCGACCCTTCTCGCTGGCGGTGCGGCTCTTCGCCAACCTGGTGGCCGGTCATGTGATGCTCACGCTGCTGCTGGTGTCCGGGTACGTGTTCGTCTCCAGCGTCGGCGACATCGGCGCCAAGGCGCTGGTCGGGGTGGGTTGGTTCGCCCTGGGCCTCGGGATCTATGTCTTCGAGCTCCTGGTCGCCGTACTCCAGGCGTACATCTTCACCCTGCTGTCTGCGGTGTACATCCAGACCTCGGTCCATCCCGAGCACTAACTACTCGTCGTCCCCACAGGAAGGAAACAGTATGGAAGACATCAGCGGTGCCCTGGCGCTCATCGGCTATGGCCTGGGAGCCATCGGCCCCGGCATCGGCATCGGCCTGGTGGCCGGTAACGCCGTGCAGGCGATGGCCCGCCAGCCGGAGGCGGCCGGCATGGTCAGGACGACCATGTTCCTCGGCATCGCCTTCACCGAGGCGCTGGCCCTCATCGGGTTCGTGCTCTTCTTCCTGGCTTAGGCGATGCTGACCACTCTCACCACCGACATGGTGCTTGCCGTCGCCGAGGGCGAGGAGCCGTCGGGCGTCGACCTGCTGCTGCCGGCGACCTCCGAGCTGATCGCCGGGATCATCGCCTTTGCCATCGTCTTTTTCGTGGTGTGGAAGTTCGCCGGCCCGGCGATCAACCTGACCCTGGAGAAGCGACAGGCGGCCATCAAGGGCCAGATCGAGGCCGCCGAGACCGAGAAGGCGGAGGCGGCGGCGCTGCTCGACGACTACAAGACCCAGCTCGCCGGCGCCAGGGGCGACGCCGCCCGCATCATCGACGAGGCCAAGCAGGCCGGCGAGAACGTCCGCAACGACATCATCGCCAAGGCCAACGCCGAGGCCGAGGGCATCATCGGCAAGGCCCGCACCGAGGCCGACACCGAAAAGGCCCGGGCACTTCAGGATGCCCGGTCCGATATGGCCAACCTGTCGCTCGACCTCGCCGAGAAGGTGGTGCGCAACAGCATCGACCGTGACGCCCAGCGTTCCCTGGTGGAGGCCTACCTCGCCGACCTCGACAGGATGTCCAACTGACGATGAACGACGACGCCCGCATCAGGGGATACGCCACCGGTTTGTTCGAGATCGCCTGCGCCGAGGACGACCTCGACCGGGTGGAGGTGGAGTTGACCCAGCTGGCGCGCGTCATCGACTCGTCCGAGGAGTTGCGCAACGTCATCGGCGACAACTCGGTGCCGCTCGACCGCCGCACCGGGATCATCCACGACCTGCTCGGCGGCCGCGCCGGCGACGCCACGGTGGCCGCCGTCGGCTGCATCCTGGCCACCGGTCGGGCCCGGGACCTCTCCGCCATCGCCGACGATCTGGTGCGGGTGGCGGTCGCCTCCCGGGAACGTCAGGTGGCCGAGGTGCGCACCGCCGTCCCGCTCGACGACGACCAGGTGCATCGCCTCGAGGAGGCGCTGGCCCGGGTCACCGGCCACCAAGTGGAGCTCAAGGTGACGGTCGACCCGGACGTGGTCGGCGGCATCGTCGCCAGGGTGGGCGACACGGTGATCGACGGTTCGGTGCGTCGCCGCCTGGACTCGCTACGCACCGCCCTCAGATCGAACTAAGGAGACGACGATGGCTGAGTTGACCATCAGCGCCGAGCAGATCACCGCCGCCCTCCGCTCCAACCTCGAGGGGTGGAGCCCCGACGTGGCCAGAGAGACGGTGGGCTACGTGACCTCGATCGCCGACGGGGTGGCGCGGGTGAAGGGACTGCCCCGGGTGATGGCCTCCGAGCTGCTGGAGTTCGCCGATGGACTGCTGGGGGTGACGCTCAACATCGACGAGGACGACCTGGGGGTGGTCCTCATGGGAGAGGCCGGCCACATCGAGGAGGGGTCCCCGGTGAAGCAGACCGGCAACGTGCTCTCCATCCCGGTTGGCGACGCCCTGCTGGGGCGGGTGGTCGATCCGCTAGGCAAACCCCTCGACGGCAAGGGGCCCATCGAGACCTCCGACCGTCGCCTCCTGGAGACCCAGGCTCCATCGGTGGTGGAGCGCCAGCCGGTGAAGGAGCCGCTGCAGACCGGTATCAAGGCCATCGACGCCATGACCCCAATCGGGCGGGGCCAGCGCCAGCTCATCATCGGCGACCGGCAGACCGGCAAGACCGCCATCGTGGTCGACACCATCATCAACCAGAAGGGCGAGGACGTGAAGTGCGTCTACGTCGCCATCGGGCAAAAGGCGTCGACGGTTGCCGAGGTGGTGGATTCGCTGGATCGTGCCGGGGCCATGGAGTACACGGTGGTGGTTCACGCCCCGGCATCGTCGGCGGCGGCGCTGCAGATGTACGCCCCGTACGCCGGCTCCGCCATCGGCCAGCATTGGATGTACCAGGGCCAGCACGCCCTGGTGATCTTCGACGACCTGTCCAAGCAGGCGGTGGCCTACCGCGAGATCTCCCTGCTGCTGCGCCGCCCCCCAGGGCGCGAGGCATACCCCGGCGACGTCTTCTACCTGCACAGCCGGCTGCTGGAGCGGTGCGCCAAACTGTCAGACGAGCTGGGCGGTGGCTCCATGACCGGGCTGCCCATCGTGGAGACCAAGGCCAACGACGTCTCGGCGTACATCCCCACCAACGTGATCTCGATCACCGACGGCCAGATCTTCCTGGAGACCGACCTGTTCTTCTCCGGGATCCGCCCCGCCGTCAATGCCGGCATCTCGGTGTCCCGGGTTGGGGGCAACGCCCAGACCTCGGCGATGAAGAAGGTGGCCGGACCGCTGCGGCTCAACCTGGCCCAGTTCCGCGACCTGGAGGCGTTCGCCGAGTTCGGCTCCGAGCTTGACGCCGCCTCACTGGCGCAGCTGGAACGCGGCCGCCGGGTGGTGGAGGTGCTGAAGCAGCGCCAGTTCGCCCCGGTACCGGTGGAAGAGCAGGTGCTGTCCATCTGGGCGGTCACCAACGGCCACATGGACGAGGTCCCCCTGGCCGAGGTGGCCCGCTTCGAGCGGGAGCTGATCGACTACTTCAGGACCCGCCACAGCGACCTGCTTGGCGGTATCAGGGAATCGGGGGCGTTGCCGGAGGGCGACGGCATGACCGAGGCCATCGCCGCCATGAAGGAGACGTTCACCACCGGAGACGGGGAGTAGGCAGCACCCATGGCCTCCGCCGAGCTGCGCGACACCAGGCGCCGTATCAAGTCGGTCGAGGCGACCGCCAAGATCACTCGCGCCATGGAGCTGATCGCCGCCTCCCGCATCCCTCGGGCCCAGGCGCGGGTCAAGGCGTCCAAGCCGTACACCGCCAAATTGATCGAGGTGATCCGCAACGTGGGTGCCGCCGCCGGCGGTGCCAGCCACATGCTGCTGGAGGAACGAGACGTCAAGACGGTCGGGGTCCTGGTGATTTCTGCGGACCGGGGGCTGGCCGGTGCCTACGCCTCCTCCATCATCCGGTTGGCCGAATCCGCCATGATCGCCCACCGCCGCGCCGGCCGCGAGGTACGGCTGTTTGCCGTCGGCAAGAAGGCCAACGCCTACTTCGACTACCGGGGATACGCCATCGAGCGGTCCTTCATCGGAGTCACCGACACCCCGGGCTACGGTGATGCCCGGGCGGTGGCGGCTACGGTGATGGACGCCTATGCCGCCGGCAGGGTCGATGCCGTCGAGGCGTTCTCCACCCGCTTCGATTCGCTGCTCACCCAGACCCCGATCACCTTCGACCTGCTCCCGGTGCAGCCTCCCACCGGCGATGAGGGCGGCCCCGCCGTCAGCTACAGCTATGAGCCGTCCCCGGAAGAGATCCTCGACCGCCTGCTGCCCAGGTACGTGGAGGCCATCGTGTACAACATGCTGCTGGAGAGCTCGGCGTCCGAGCACTCGGCGCGACGCCGGGCCATGAAGGCGGCCACCGACAACGCCGACGAGCTGATAAGGGTGCTGACCAACGTGGCCAACCGGGCCCGCCAGGCGGAGATAACCACCGAGATCTCCGAGATCGTCGGCGGCGCCGAGGCGCTCACCCGCTGAGCGGGCTCGGCACCGCACCCCCGCCCCAACCAGAGAGGACATCGTGGCAGAAGGACAGAGCATCGGACACATCACCAAGGTGGCCGGGCCGGTCGTTGACGTGCAGTTCTCCGCCGACGAACTGCCCGAAGTCAACCACGCCCTCGCCATCGACTTCACCGTCTCCGGTGAGGACCGGTCGGTCATCGCCGAGGTGGCCCAGCACCTCGGGCGCAGCCGGGTGCGGGCCATCGCCATGGCGCCCACCGACGGGCTGGTGCGCGGCGCCGAGGTGCGCAGCCTGGGTGAGCCGATGTCGGTCCCGGTGGGGGACCAGACCCTGGGTCACATCTTCAACGTGTGGGGCGACTCGCTCGACGCCCCCGACCAGGCGTTCGGCGAACGCTGGCCGATCCACCGCCAGCCCCCTAACTTCGAGGACGTCGAGCCGACCAAGGAGATGTTCGAGACCGGGATCAAGGTCATCGACCTGCTGTGCCCATACCTGCAGGGCGGCAAGATCGGCCTGTTTGGAGGCGCCGGGGTGGGCAAGACGGTGCTCATCCAGGAGATGATCAACCGGGTGGCCACCCAGCACGGCGGGGTATCGGTATTCGCCGGGGTGGGGGAGCGCACCCGGGAGGGCAACGACCTGTACCTGGAGATGAAGGACACCGGGGTCATCGAGAAGGCGGCACTGGTGTTCGGCCAGATGGATGAGCCCCCCGGGGTGCGGCTGCGGGTGGCGCTGTCGGCGCTGACCATGGCCGAGTACTTCCGCGACGTGCAGCGCCAGGACGTGCTGCTGTTCATCGACAACATCTTCCGCTTCACCCAGGCGGGTTCGGAGGTGTCCACGCTGCTGGGTCGGATGCCGTCGGCGGTGGGATACCAACCGACGCTGGCCGGGGAGATGGGCGTCCTCCAGGAGCGGATCACCTCGCTGAAGGGGCGTTCCATCACCTCGCTGCAGGCGATCTACGTGCCCGCAGACGACATCACCGACCCCGCCCCGCACACCGCCTTCGCCCACCTCGACGCCACCACCGTGCTCAGTCGACCCCTCACCGCCCTCGGCATCTACCCGGCGGTGGACGCCCTCGATTCGACGAGCCGCGCCCTCGACCCGCAGATCGTGGGATCGGATCACTACTTCGTCGCCACCGAGGTGCAGCGCATCCTGCAGCGGTACAAGGACCTCCAGGACATCATCGCCATCCTCGGCATCGACGAGCTGTCCGAGGTCGACAAGCTGATCGTGGGTCGGGCCCGCCGCATCCAACGGTTCCTGGCCCAGCCGATGTTCGTCGCCGAGCAGTTCACCGGCCAGGCCGGGGTGTACACCCCGTTGGAGGAGACCATCAGCTCGTTCCGGGCCGTCATCGACGGGGACATGGATCAGTTCCCCGAGCAGGCGTTCTACATGGTGGGTGGCCGCGACGACGTGGAGCGGCGCGCCTCCGAGATCGCCAAGGAAGGGGCTGCCGCCTGATGGCCAAGCCGTTCCGGGTCGACATCGTGTCGCCGGACGGCCTGGCCTGGTCGGGCGACGCCGAGTTCGTGGTGGCCCGCACCCCCGAGGGCGAGATTGGCATCCTGGCCGACCACGAGCCGGTGATGGCGTCGCTGGCGCAGGGGGTGGTCTCGGTTGACGCCGTGGGTGGTGAGCGGATCAGGGTCGAGGTGGAGGGCGGGTTCCTCCAGGTGCTCTCCAACCAGGTGACCCTGATCACCGACCGGGCAGTTATCGAAAAATAGGCCCAGCGCCCCGAACCACCCATGGATCGCTCTGCGTATACTTCCAGTGATGTGCCCGCCGGGCACCCAGGGAGGGAGGCGTATGCGACGGATCCTGATGATGGTGGCGGCAGTCGCCATGCTCGTAGTGATGGCCGTTCCGGCCAGTGCAGCCGGTCCCGACTTCGTTGTCGAGCTGACCGGCGAACAAGAGGTCGGCGGGGGCGATCCGGACGGTTTCGGCATCGCCCGCCTCGACTTCGACAGAGCCAATCGCGAGCTGTGTTTCGATGTCGACGTGTTCAACGTCGACGACGTGACCGGCATCCACATCCATGACGGTGATGTTGGTGTCAACGGTCCCATCGTGATCGACTTCGAATTCGCCACCAACGGGTTCGAGGGCTGCGTGTCGGTAGACCGGGCGGTCCTGCGGGAGATCCTGAGGAACCCCGCCGGCTTCTACGTCAACGTCCACTCGGTGGAGTTCCCCGGTGGAGCGGTGCGCGGCCAGCTGGCCTGACCAACCGACTCACTACTGGAACCCCTTCCCGCTGGCGATCTGTGGGGAGGGGTTCCGTCTTTCCTCCCTCCCCGGTTCTTCAACCGGACCGGGGACCGGCGCTAGTCTCGCCGCACCCATGCCGAGCGCCTCGTTCTCCCATACCGCCCACACCGACCGATCCGTCGACGAGGTGTGGCGGGCGTTGCAACACGAGGACACCTGGGCCGAGATCGGTCCGGTAGACCGGGTGTGGGATCCAGTGGTGTTCGACGGGATGCTGCGCTCGTTTGCGTGGCGTACCACGGTGGGACCGACCTCGTACACCGGCTCGGCGACGGTGCGAACCGCCGAGCCCAACCGCAGGATGCGGCTCGACCTCGACGCCAGCGAGATCGCGGGAGTGCTCACCACCGACCTCGACGGCGGATCCGGCAACGGCACCACGGTGACCGTGACCCTGGAGGTGTCCGCCCGGGGGATGCTGTCGACGCTGTTCTTCCCGGTCGTCGCTGAGGCGATCGGCGGCGGTCTCCCCGGCCAGGTCGACCACTTCGCCGCCAACCTGTGACCTACCCGAATCTGGGGACATACCACCCCTAGACTTGCCTGATGCGTCGCCGGTTCCTGCTGTCTGTCCTCAGCACCGACGTGGCGTTCCTCGCCCTGGCCTTCGGCTTCGCCATCTGGGCCAGCCTGGGAACACCGTTCCCCTGGCAGGTGAGTCTGAGCCCGTCGGCGCCCTCATCGATCTGGCCGTTCGCCACCCTGCTGGTATCGGGGATGGTGATCGGCTCGTTCCTGTCGATCCACACCGCCGGGGTCGCTGTTCCCCGGCCGTCGTATGGGCGGGCCTTCGCCATCGCCGGCATCGCCGGCGCCTTCACCGCCACCGCCGTTGCGGTCACCAGGGTCTACCACTCCAACACGGTGCTCGCCATCACCCTGGCGAGCTGGCTGCCGCTGGCGCTCACCCATCGTGCCATTCGCCGCCGCCGCCCGTGGACCGACCGCATGGTGCTGGTCACCGACGAGAAGGGTCTGGTCGACGACCTGCGCAACGTCCGGCACGCCGACATCGTCGCCGTCTTCGATCCCTCCGGTGAGCCACCCGAGATGGACTTCCCCGACGCCTCGCTGGTCATCGATCTGCGGGTGGTGCTGTCCGACCGCATGGCACAGTTCGTCTCGTCGTGGAACATGGCCGGATACCCGGTGCGGACCCTGACTGCGGTTTACGAGCAACACACCGGGAGGCTCCCCATCGTCCATCTCGCCGAGGGGTGGGAGCTGAGCGACCCGGTGGCCGCCAACTACTACGCTCCGTACAAGCGGTTGGTCGACCTGGCGCTCAGCCTGGTTACCGCGGTGGTGTGGGTTCCCCTGGCGGGGGTGCTGTGGCTGGTGGTCGCCGCCGGCTCGCCGGGTCCGGCCATCTACCGCCAGACCCGCATCGGGCTCAACGGCAGACCGTTCACCCTGTACAAGTTCCGCACCATGCAGCTCGATGCCGAGCGTGACGGGCCACGGTTCGCCGCTCCCAACGACAGCCGCCTCACCAAGGTGGGCGGCTGGCTGCGGCGGGCCAGGGTCGACGAGATTCCCCAGATGTGGAACGTGCTCAAGGGCGACCTGAGCATGGTCGGGCCCCGTCCGGAGCGACCCGAGTTCACCGCACGTTTCGAGCAGACGATCCCCTTCTACCAGTACCGCCACCTGGTCAGGCCGGGGGTCACCGGATGGGCGCAGGTGAACCACGGTTACGCAAACGGCCAGGAGCAGACGGTGGACAAGCTCACCTACGACTTGTACTACGTCAAGCACATGTCGCCGGGGCTCGACGCCGAGATCCTGGGTCGCTCCATCTGGACCGTCCTGTCGGGCTTCGGTGCCCAGTAACCGGGAGGCTGGCACCGGTGACGCCGTTCGTGACGGCCATCGTCCTCAACTACCAGCATGCGGGAGACACCCTGCGCTGTGTGCGCAGCCTGGCCCAGTCCGACTACCGCCGCCTGTCGCTGATCGTGGTCGACAACGGCTCAGCGCCCGACGTGGTGGCGGCGCTAGAGGAGGGGTTGGAGCCGACCACCACCCTCATCCGTTCCGGCGACAACCTGGGATACGCCGCCGGCAACAACCTGGGGATCTGCCGCGCCCTGGCGCTGGGTTCCGACCTGGTGTGGTTGGTGAACCCGGACGTGGTGGTTGGTCCGGACACGCTGCCGGCCCTCGTCGACGCCGCCGACGAACGTCCCGCCGCCGGCATCATCGGCTCCCAGGTGCTCTACGGCGGATCGCACCCGCTGCGCATCTGGTTCAATGGGGGGCTCATCGACTGGGACCGCGGCGGGTCTCCCTCTCACCGCCATTCGGGGGATCTCTACCAAGAGGGCGACCAGGGACCAATCGTCGATGTCGACTACGTCACCGGGGCGTCGATGCTGGTGCGGGCCGCCGTGTTCGCCTCCATCGGGCTACTTCCCGAGGACTACTTTCTCTATTTCGAGGAGACCGACTTCAACATGCAGGCGCGGCGTGCGGGCTGGGAGATCATCGTACAACCCGCCTCGGTGTCGTGGCACTACAAGCGGTCTACCGGGCTGCTCCCGCAACCGTATTACATCTACTACTTCGTGCGCAATCGCCTCAACTTTTCAAGGCGTTACTCGGCCGCAGACCCCGGTGACATAGTCGACGACCTGGAACCGTTCATCTCGGGTTGGCGGGCCAAGGTGACCAGGTATGCCCCCGATTGGGTGATGGTCTATGACCGGCTGGTGGAGATTGCCCTCCAGCACGGGCTGGAGGGACGCACCGGCCGTTGGGACGGGCTGGCCGACATCACCGCACCGGCTCGGGTGGCCTGATGGGCGGCACCGACTACGAGTACCCGCTCGACCCGGAGGCGACCAACAACACCGCGGCCGCCATCCTGGCGATGACGCTCACCGGCGGTGAGCGGGTGCTCGACCTCGGGTCCGGCCCGGGGATCGTCGCCTCCCAGCTGCAGCGGGAGCACGGGCGGTCGGTCACCTGCCTCGATGCCGACAAGGACCTGCTGGCGGTGGCTGCCGAGCGTGGTGTCGAAGACACCATCCTCGCCGACCTCGACGACCCCACCTGGCCGGACCTGGTCGACGGCCGCCGCTTCGATGTCATCATCCTCGCCGACATCCTGGAGCACCTGTCGTCCCCGGAGGCTGTTCTCGACGCCATAGCTGGTCGGGGTCTGCTCGCCGATGGCGGCTTCCTGGTGGTGTCCATTCCCAACGCCGCTCACCAGGCGGTCGTCGCCGAGCTGCTCACCGGCCACTTCACCTACCACCCCACCGGGCTGCTCGATCGCACCCACATCCGCTTTTTCACCAGGGACAGCTTCACCGAGATGGCCGAGCAGCACGGTTTCGCCGTCTCCGAGATCCGCCGCACCCTGCGCACGCTGGAGCAGACCGAGTTCCGGGACCGGATCTCCCAACTCGATCCTGAGGTGCTCCGTATCCTCTCCGGCCGCGGTGTGGAGGCGCAGACCTACCAGTTGATCATGCGATTGACGCCGCTGGCCGACGACCGGGCTTTCGCCATGGGGACGCGGGTCACCGAGCTGTACGAACGGGCGGACGAGCTCAACCGCCGGGTGGCCGAGCTCACCGCCCGCAACATGGAGCTGGAGTCGTTGTTGGAGGACCTGCGCACCGCCATGGCTGAGGCCCAGGTCGCCGCCGACAGCCAACGTGTGGAGGCGGTGGCCGCTGCTCAGCAGCTAACCCACAACCTCAAGGCCGACCTGCTCAGGGCCAAGCGTGGCGCCAGCCAGGCAGAGCGCAAGGCGGCCAACCTCAGCGCCGAGCTCGGAGCCATCCACGAGAGCTTCACCTGGAAGGCGGGCCGGGTGGTGAAGCGGATCGTCGACCCGGCCATCGCCGCCCGGAACGCCCTGCTCCGCCGCCGCCGCCAACCCCGCCGCGCCAGACCACCGCGGCCACGTCGTTCCGGGGTAGCCCAGGACGACGACGCCGTCCCCCTCGGTCCGGCCGCCAACCTGGGGTCGCTGGCGACCCCGTTCACCATCACTGAGCACCCCCTCCGCTCCGTCTACCGCGACGAGGTAGGACGTACCACCTTTGACGGCTCCGCTGGGCCTGACGGTTCAGACGGCTCCGTGGCCGGTGGCAGGAAGGTGGTGCTCGCCATCTACACCGACGACCTGGACGAGGGTAGGGGAGACGTCTACGTCGCCACCGGCATCGGCCGCCAGCTGCGCCAAGCTGGAGCGGACGTGGCCTACCTGCCGACCTCCTCGTGGCACGACCTGCCGGAAGGGACCGACGCGGTAGTGGCCATGCTCCCCACGATGCGCCCCAGCCGCATCCCCCCCGAGGTGCCCTGCGTCGCCTGGATCCGCAACGAGGTGGACACCTGGCTGGCCCATCCCGAGCTGAGCCTCTTCGACGGGATCCTCGCCTCGTCCCAGCAGTCGCTCGACGCGGTGAGCCGCATCTTCGATGGCCCGGCGGGAATCCTGCGCATAGGTGTCGACCTTGATCTGTTCTCCCCGGCGGAAGAGGCGGACCGCCACGGCGTGGTGGGCACCGTAAACCAATGGGGGCGCGAGCGCGACGTCTACCGGGCGCTGCGCTCGCAACCGGTCACCTTCCCGCTGGCGCTGTACGGCCACGACAACGGCCTCCACCCGGCCCTGGCTGGCTATGCCGCCGGTCCGGTGAGCTACTTCGCGCTGCCCGGGCTGTACCGGCAGGCGATGGTCACCCTCGATGACTTCAATCACACCACCGTCAGGTGGGGCAACGTGAACTCGCGGCTGTACGAGGCGCTCGCCGCCGGGTCCCTGGTGGTGACCAACACCGAACGCGGGCTCGACGAGCTCGGCCTCGGCGAGGTACCCACCTTCACCACAGACGCCGAGCTCCACGCCGTCATCGACCGCCTCCTCGCCGACCCGGAGGGCACCACCGCCCTGGCCACACGCCTACAGGAGACGGTGCGCCACGAGCACGGCTTTGCCTCCCGAGCCGGCGAGCTGCTGGACTTCCTCGACCGGATCGACGGCGAACGCCGCCGCGGGCGCCGGGTGCTCGCCTTCTACCCGGGCGACTACCGCCACGGCAACCCGTACCAGGACATGCTGTACCGGGGGCTCGGCGAGGTCGGCGTGGTCGCCCTACCCACCGGCGACCCCTTCCAGCCTGCGCAGTTCGACGGGTTCGCCCGCGCCGACGGGGCCCGGGTGTTCCACGTGCACTGGACGGCACCGATCCTGGGCCCGGCGAAGACCGAGGACGAAGCCGTCGCCGCCAGCCAGCGGATGGTGGACGGCATCGACGGCTTCCGCGCCGGCGGTGGGCTGCTGGTGTGGACCGTCCACAACGTGCTCCCTCACGAGTGCGCCTACCCCGAAGTGGAGGCCGGCCTACGCCAGGCGCTGGCGGACCGCGCCGACGCCGTGCACGTGATGTGCCCCGGCACGGCGGCGGCGGTCGCCGAGCACTACACCCTGCCCAAGGACCGCACCTTCGTGGTCCCCCACGCCAGCTTCGTCGGCATCTACGGCGACGCCATGGACCGGGCAACGGCACGTACCGTGCTCGGGGTCGCCGAAGACGACATCGTGCTGCTCACCCTTGGCGGCATCCGCCCATATAAGGCGCTCGACCGGCTGCTCGACGCCTTCGACGGCGCCCTGCGCTCCGAGCCGCGGTTACGGCTGGTGGTGGCCGGCAAGCCGGGCAGGTTCCCCGGCGTCACTGAGCTGGAACGCCGCTTGCGGCGACATCCCCGAGTCGTCGCCCAGGTCGAGTCGGTTCCCGAGGATGATCTGCAGCTGTTCTTCAAGGCGTGCGACGTGGCGGTGCTGCCCCACCGCACCGCCCTCAACTCGGGTGGCCTGCTGCTGGCGTACACCTTCGGTCGGCCGGTCATCGCCCCCCAGGTGGGGTGCCTGGTGGACGCCCTCGACCCGGACGCTTCCGTCGGGTTCGACCCCAGCGACGACACCAGCCTGATGCGGGCCTTGGCCAGCGCCGGGTCGTTGCTCACCCCGGAACATGGGTTGGCGGCGCGGGCCGTCGCCGACCGCTACACCCCGCCCGACATGGCCCGGGATTTTGCCGCCGCCCTCGACCGACTGCTGGGATGAGCCTGCTGTGCCCCGCCTGCGGGCGGCGTCCCGACGAGTTCGCCCCCGGTCCTGGTGGGCGTCCCCGAGCCCGCTGCCCGCTGTGCCAAGCGCTGGAGCGGCACCGTTTCCTGGCGGTGGTGCTGGCCGGTCTCCCCCCGAGCAGCCGGCCGGCGGCGGTGATCTTGGACGTGGCCCCGGCGCGGGTGATGGCCACCATGCTGCGCGCCCGGGGCGGAAGCTACATCGGGATGGACGTCGACCCCAACGCCGACGGTCGCGCCGTCCAGCTGGTCGCCGACCTGTGCCGTATCCCCCTTGGTGACGGGGTGGTCGACCTTGCCGTGGTGTTCCACGTGTTCGAGCACATCGCCGACGACGCCGCCGCTATGGCCGAGGTGGCTCGCACCCTGGCCGGGGACGGGCTGGCGCTCATCCAGGTGCCGTGGCGACCGGGGGCGTCCACCGACGAGGACCCGACCGCCACCCCGCAGCAGCGGGTCGACCGGTTCGGGCAGGCCGACCACGTGCGGTTCTACGGGAAGGACTTCGAGGAACGGCTGGCCGCCGCCGGTTTGCGCACGGTGTGCATCCGCCCCGCCGACCTGGTGCCCGAAGACCTGATGGCGGCGATGGCGCTCACCGATCCCACCCCGGTATGGGTCGGGATGTCGGGTGGCGGGCCGTGGGCCGGTATCGGCGACGACGAGGTCATGTCCCGGATGCATGCCCGCCTCGCCGGAGGCGCCATCACCGAGTGGCGCCGGCAGGTGACGCTGCCTGCCGAGCCGGAAGGGGCGGTGGAGCTTCCCGCCTGGGTGCGCCGGCTGGGGAGAACCAGGGTGGGGCGCGCCCTGCGTCGGATGGTCACGCCTTAGGGTACGCCCGTTCCGAAGAGCTATCAGAGCCACGGCGATTGGAGTGGGCGATGAAGGAGCGGGCGGCGTGAAGGGGATCATCCTGGCCGGTGGCGCCGGCAGCAGGCTGGACCCGATCACCCGGGTGGCGTCCAAGCAGCTGCAACCGGTGTACGACAAACCGATGATCTACTACCCGATCGCCACCCTGTTGCAGGCGGGGATCCGGGACATCCTGGTCATCACCACCCCCGCCGACCGGCCCCGGTTCGAGGCACTGCTCGACGACGGCAGCCAGTTCGGGGTCTCCTTCCGCTATGCCACCCAACCCGAGCCCAAGGGGATCGCCCAGGCATTCCTGGTGGGCGCCGACTTCCTGGGCGGCGACCCGGTGGCCCTGGTGCTTGGCGACAACATCTTCTACGGCGAGCTCGGCTTCGACGAGGCGGTGGCCTCGTTCGACGGCGGGGCTTTGATCTTCGCCTACCCGGTGAGCGATCCCCGCCGCTACGGCGTTGTCCAGTTCGACGGCTCCGGCACCGCCATCTCGCTGGAGGAGAAGCCGCTGCGGCCCCGGTCGCGGTACGCCGTGCCCGGGATGTACCTGTACGGCGGCGACGTGGTGGCCATCGCCGGCGGGCTGCAGCCGTCGGATCGGGGCGAGCTGGAAATCACCGACCTCAACCGGGTCTACCTGGAACAGGGCCGGCTCCGGGTGCGCACCCTGGGCCGGGGGGTGGCCTGGCTCGACAGCGGCACCCACGACAGCCTGCTCGACGCCGCCAACTTCATCGCCACCATCGAGCACCGCCAGGGAACCAAGATCGCCTGCCTGGAGGAGGTCGCCTACCGCGCCGGATATCTGGACCGCGCCGGGTTGGGGGCTCTGGTGGCCGATATGCCCGCCTCCGGCTACCGCGCCTACCTCGAGGAGATCCTGGCCGAGGAGCCCGGTTGATCGTCGTACTCGGAGCCGGCGGTCAGGTGGGCACCGCCCTGCGATCGGTGCTGCCTGACGCCCGCTTCGTCGCCCGCGACGGTTTCGACCTGAGCGACACCGCCACCATCGAGCGTCGGTTGGCGCGGCTGGCACCGTCAGCGGTGGTCAACTGCGCCGCCTACACCGCCGTCGACCGGGCGGAGAGCGAGCAGGAGGCGGCGCACCGCATCAACGCCGAGGCGGTGGCGGCCATGGCCCGATACGCCGCCGCCGCCGGCATCCCGCTGGTCACCTACTCCACCGACTACGTGTTCGCCGGCGACGCCACCGTGCCATATGTCGAGTCGGACGCCACCGACCCGGTCAACGCCTACGGGCGCACCAAGCTGGCGGGGGAGCGGGCAGCGATGCTGGCCCACCCCGGGACATTGGTCATCCGCACCTCGTGGGTCATTTCCGCCACCCACCCCAACTTCGTGGCCACCATGCTGGGCCTCGCCGCCAAGGGCGCTCCGTGGCGGGTGGTCTCCGACCAGGTGGGATGCCCCACGGTGGCTGCCGACCTGGCCGCCGCCACCGTGGCCGCCCTCGACGCCGGGGTCACCGGGATCCTGCACCGCACCAACACCGGGGCTACCACCTGGTTCCACCTGGCCCAGGCTGCGGTGGAGCTGGCCGGTCACGACCCCGGGCTGATCGAGCCGTGCACCACAGCCGACTACCCGACCCCGGCCCGTCGCCCGGTCTGCTCGGTGCTGGCCAGCGAGCGAGCCGGACCCCTCGGGCTGGCCCCGCTGCCCCCCTGGCGGCAGTCGCTGCCCGCCGTGGTCGACGGGTTGTCGGTCCGCTGACCCACTGCGCGGTCAACTCTTTGGTTGGTCGACGACCCGGTAGGCATCGTGGATGATGTCGAGCCGGGCGGCACGATAGATGGCCGACGAACCGGCAAGGAGATGCTCGATCACAGGGCCGGCGGCGATCTGTTCGGCCGGGATCGACTCGCCGAACACCAGGCGACGCACCTCCGGGGCAGCGGCGGCATCGCTGCCAGAGCCGGTCAAGGCCACCGAAAGCCGGTGGCGGATGCCACCGCTGGGGGGACGTCCCAGCACGGTGCGGGCCAATTCGGTGGCCCCCGGTCCGATCAGGCGCTTCACCTCCTCCCGGGCGGCGCTGCCCAGCCACCCCAGCCGCTGCGACATCGTCACCGGGCGTGCTCCGATGGCGGGCTGCGCCATCACCAGTCTGGCGGCGGCGGCGGCGCCTCCGGTGCGCCTGGCGGCGGGCAGGGCGGCGCATGACGCCGCCAGGTCGCCACGCACCGCATCGTCCGACAGCATCCGGGCGGACCCGGCGATCGCCGCCAGATCGTCGGGCAGCGCCGACAGGGCTAGCCCGGCATCGGCCAACCACTGCGCCCTGGCCACCTGGTCGTCGGTCCTGGTGGCCGTGTTGGCGATGAGCAGGGTGGGCAGCCCGGCGGGGAGGAACTCGTGAACGGCGTTGTACCCGGCCGAGCTGACCACGGCGTCGAAGACGCCGAGATAGCGGGCCAGCGGGTAGACGTCCCGCAGCTCGATCACCCGGGTGGGGTCGATCACCGGGACGGCGTGCTCGGCGATGGTGGAGCGGGTGACGCATACCTGCCAGCGTCGGTCCTCGAGTAAGGCGGCGACGGCTACCCCGCCGGGACCCACCACGTCGCCGGTGAGGCCAGTGCCCAGGGTCACCAGCGCGGTGGGCCGGTCGGGGTCGATGCCAAGCTCGGCGGCGGCGACCGGGCGACCGGGACGATCGATCACGTCCACCTGTGTGATGGGGGGGACCCGCTGGGCGTCGCCGCGGCCGGCAGTGGGCCCGCAGTCGCCGGCGGCGGCCAGGTCACCCGGCTCGATGATGAGGTCGAACAGTGCTGACTTGGCCAGCTGATGGTCGTTGACCCCCGGGCGCCACATTCCCCGCCGGATCCACACCATGGGCACCGCGCTGAGGTGGCGCCGGGAGGCGATCAGCCCCGGGTACGGGGCCACCCCGTCGAAGGCCACCACCTGGGCGTCGATTTCCTCGGCCAGCGCTACAAGCCGGCGGCGCAGGTAGCGATGCCACAGGTGGTCGGGCATGAACCGGCGTTCGGTGCTGGGGCAGTACTCGCCGGCCAGCCCGTGGGCGGTGACCGTCGGCAGCGCCACCGACAACGACAGCAGCGTGGCATCGGCGCCGGGGCCGGCGGCCAGGGCGACCGCCAACATCCGGCTGAGGTGACCCATGCCGGCCCCGTTGCTGGTGATCAGGAGCGCCCTGACCGGCTTGGTCGCCATGCCGGCATGGTACGGCTGGGCCGGCACCCCGCTCGGTAGCAGCCCAACAAAAGGCTCAAGGAGCGGCGGCGCCGGGCCGATGACATCGATATGCGTACCACAAGCAAGCCACACCGGCGGCTCCGGTCGCCGATCCTTGCGGCATTGGCTCTGTCGCTCCCGTTGTACATGTCCGCTCCGGTCAGCGCCGCCGAGCCGGAACCACCCGGCGACATCGTCGTCGATGGCTCCGGTTGGGGCCACGGCATCGGCATGAGCCAGTACGGCGCATACGGGATGGCGGTGGAGGGTCACACCGACGACGAGATCCTGGCCCACTACTACCAGGGCACGGACCTCACCCTGCTCGGCACCGACGGGCTCGACCTGTCACCGCCCATCTGGGTCAACCTGGAACGGGATTTCTCGTCGATCCAGCTGAGGGTGGATGCCATCGAGGACGGCGGTCACACCGTCACCGTCAGCCGGGCCGGGGTCACCTGGGAGGCACCGCCGGGGAGCACCATCGAGGTGAAAGGGCCCACCGGGTGTTCGGTGGTCATCGACCCGCCCGGAGCGGACAACGCCTTCGAGACCCCCAAGGCCGGCTGTCGGTTCAACTTCAAGTGGTATCCATGGCAGACGCTGCAGCTCCCCAAGTCGACGGTGGCCATCGAGGGCTGCACCCTGGCCGACTGGAACGTGTCGCCCACCCTGTACCGGGAGTGCCGCTACGCCCGCGGCATGCTGGTGGTCCGCCCCGGTGAAGGCGGTCTCGATCTGTCGGCCAAGATGAAGCTGTACGACTACGTGCGGGGGATCTCCGAGATGCCATACGGGTGGGGGGACAGCGGCGGTATGGAGGCGCTCAAGGCGCAGGCCATCGCCGCCCGATCGTACGCCCGCGAAGCGATGCTGCAGCGAGGCGACCCGGCCGACAACTCCTGTGACGCCTGGTGCCACGTGCGCGACAGCATCTTGGATCAGCGCTACGTGGGATGGGGGCACGGGCAGCCCAACTGGGAGACCGCCGGCTCAACTACCGACGGCTGGGTGGTGACCCACCCCGACGCCCCCAACCAGACCATCGTGCGAGGCTTCTACTCGTCGTCGTCGGGGGGCGCCACCGAGAACATCCACGAGGTGTGGGGCGGGGAACCCACGGCCTACTACCAGAGCGTCGACGATCGCTGGGCGATTGACGGTACGGTGTTCAACCCCAACGCCACCTGGACGGCGACCATCGACAACGCCACCCTGGCCGAGGATGTCGGGCTGGCCACCATCACCGACATCTGGGTCAGCGAGCGCAACACCTCGGGCAGCGCCGGCGTCATCAGCTTCACCGACGGCACCACCACCGTCACCCAGACCGGCGCCTGGCTACGGACCACCTACGGTCTCAAGTCGATATACGTCGACGTGGCAATGGCGGGCTGATCCGGATCAGGGGGCAACCGCGGCGGGGCGGCGACGGAGCGATCCGGCGCCGCTCCGCTGCCGAGCGATCCGTTTTCCCGGTCCGCACAAGATGTGCGGAGAGGGATGCCGAACGTGTCCGATGCCATCGATCCCTCCCCGGCTGCTCCGCAGCCACCCCTCCCCGCATGAGCGGGGAGGGGAACCAAACCGGGCCGGCCTACAC
>JACDBE010000194.1 GCA_013695075.1 Acidimicrobiia bacterium | reverse complement strand
TCGATGGACTTCATCGCCGGCAGCATGGTGGAGATGGTGGCCGGAGTCGCCTCGGCGGCGGTGCTGTTCGCCTACGCCTGGTGGGCGCCGATCCTCCTGGCGGGGGCGTGGCTGTCCACCCACTGGCTGCTGCGGGAGAGCGGTGTCTGGAAGGACCGCAACACCGACGAAGTGCGCGACGCCCAGCGCGACGCCGACTACGCCTATCGCCTCGCTGTGGACCCTCCCGCCGCCAAGGAGCTGCGGCTGTTCGGGCTGGTGGGCTGGACCCTGGAGCGCTTCATCGCCAGCCGCACCCTGCTGCACCGGCTCCAGTACCAGGCAACCCGGCTGCGGGAACGGTCGGTGCTGGCCAGCGCCGCCGTCGTCGCCGCCGCCAACGTGGTGGTGTTCTGGTCGCTGGCCGGCGCCGCCAGCGGCGGGCGCATCGACCTGGCCTCCACCGTGGTGTTCGCCCAGGCGGCGGTGGGAGCGGCGCTCATCGCCTTCGGTGGGCTCAACTGGGCGCTCGACGGGGCTTCGGCTCCGGTCGCCGCCGCGGTGCGGGTGAAGCCGGCAATGGCCCCGGCGGGGGCGCTGACTCCCGGCGACCGGGAGGCGACCGCCGTGCCCGCCTCCGAGATTCGCTTTCGCGGGGTCACCTTCGCCTACCCGGCCAGCGGTGACCGTCCGGTCCTCGCCGACCTCGATCTCACCATCCCCGCCGGAGGATCGCTGGCCATCGTGGGGCGCAATGGGGCCGGCAAGACCACGCTGGCCAAGCTGCTGTGCCGCCTGTACGACCCGCAGTCGGGGGCCATCGAGATCGATGGGGTGGACCTGCGCCATCTGGACATCACCGGATGGCGGCAGAGGGTGGCGGCGGTGTTCCAGGACTTCATCCGCTTCGAGCTGCCGCTGCGGGACAACGTCGCCCCGGCGGGGGCACCCGATGACGTCATCCTCGCCGCTCTCGCCGAGGCCGGGGCCGCCGACCTCGCCGACCTGGACACCCCGCTGGCCAAGGGATACCGGGGCGGCACCGACCTCTCCGGCGGTCAGTGGCAGCGGGTGGCACTGGCCCGGGCGCTGTGCGCCGTCAAGCTGGGGGCGGGGGTGGTGCTGCTCGACGAGCCCACCGCCCAGCTCGACGTGCGCGGTGAGGCCCAGATCTTCGAGCGGATCCTCGCCGCCACCGCCCACACCACCACCATCCTCGTCTCCCACCGGTTTTCCACGGTGCGTCACGCCGACCGCATCTGCGTGCTGGAGAACGGGGCGGCGGTGGAGCTGGGCACCCATGACGAGCTGATGGCCCGCGGCGGGCGCTACCGCACCATGTTCGACCTACAGGCGGAGCGGTTCGCCGCCGGGGAGCCGGTCGACGAGGCTGACGAGGGGGTCGTGTTCGATGTCCTTGCTTAGCCCGACACCGCCGTCGGACACCGACCTTCCACCGGCGCTGAGCTCGATGTGGCGGCTGTGCCGGCTCGGGTTCCGTCACGAGCCCAGGCTGATGTTCGTCGCCTTTCTGCTCGCCCTGCTGGCGGCGCTTCCCGATGCGCTGATGGCGCTGTGGCTGGCACTGCTGGGCGAAGGCGTGCTCGACGGCGACCGCACCTTGGTGGTGTGGTCGGCGCTGGGTTTGGGGCTGTCGGCGGTGGCCACCTGGCTGCTGCGCACCATCTCCACCCGGGTGCAGCGCAGCTTCCGCGACAAGGTGACCATCGCCCTGGAGTCGCACGTGGCCCGGCTGCAGGCTTCGGTGGTCACCATCGCCCACCAGGAGCGACCCGAGCTGCTCGACCGGCTGTCGGTGCTGCGGGATCAGGTGTTCGTCCTCGACCACATGTACATGGCGGTGTTCTCCACCGCAGGTTGGGTGCTGCGGCTGGGGATCACCGTGGCGTTGCTGGCCTCGGTGCACCCGGCCCTGCTGTTGCTGGCGGTGTTCGCCGTCCCCACCGCCGCCACCTCGGCGTGGCGCCCGGCGGTGGAACGTGCCGCCGAGGAGGCGGGGGCGCCGTGGCGGAGGCTGGCCAAGCACCTGTTCGACACCGCCACCACGGCGCCTCCGGGCAAGGAGGTGCGGGTCACCGGGATCGGTCCCCGCCTGGTCAACGAGCGTCGCCGAGCGTGGGAGGCGTGGTATCGGCCGGTGGCCGCCGCCCGCTGGGGCTCGGCGGTATGGAACGCGGCGACGTGGGCGGTGTTCGGGGCGTCGTACGTGGCGGCGGTGGTGTTCGTGACAGCCCGGCTCGACGCCCCGGCCGGCGACGTGCTGTTGGTGCTGGCCGCCGGGGCCCGGCTATCGGCGTACGTCGGTGCCACCGTCGGTGAGATCGGGTTCCTGCGTGGCATCTGGATGGACGGGTCGCAGCGGCTGGCCTGGCTGGAGGACTACGCCGCCGCGGTGGCGTCGACCGCCGACGTGGCGGTACCCGACCGGCTCACCGAGGGGATCGCCTTCGACCGCGTGTCGTTCGCCTACCCGGGTACCGACCGGCTGGTGCTCGACGACCTGTCGCTGGTCCTGCCCGCCGGGGCGGTGGTGGCCATCGTCGGCGAGAACGGCGCCGGCAAGACCACCATGGTCAAGCTGCTCGCCAGGTTCTACCAACCCAGCGCCGGCCGGATCCTGGTCGATGGCGCCGACCTGGCGCGGATGCCGGCCGAGCAGTGGCGGGGCAGGCTGGCCGGAGCCTTCCAGGACTTCTTCCGCTTCGAGTTCACCGCCGCCGGCAGCGTTGGCGTCGGCGACGTGCCCCGCATCGACGACCGACCCGCGGTGGAGGAGGCGGTCGCCAGGGCCGGTGCCGGCGACGTCGTCGCCGGGTTGCGCCACGGGCTGGACACCCAGCTCGGCCCGACGTGGCCCGAAGGGGTCGAGGTCAGCTTCGGTCAGTGGCAGAAGGTGGCGCTGGCCCGCGGGTTCATGCGCGACGAGCCGCTGCTGCTGGTGCTCGATGAGCCGACGGCGTCGCTCGATGCCGAGACCGAACACGCCCTGTTCGAGCGATACGCCGCCGGCGCCCGTCATCGCGGAGAGGCGGGCCGCATCACCATCCTGGTGTCACACCGCTTCTCCACGGTGCGCATGGCCGACCTCATCGTGGTGCTCGACGGCGCCCGGGTGGTGGAGGTGGGTACCCACGCCGAGCTGGTGGCCAGGGGCGGCCAGTACGCCCAGCTGTACGAGATCCAGGCCGCCTCCTACCGGTGAAGCGTCGCCTCCAGGTGGATCTGGTGGCGTTGGCCGACGGCCCCCATCCACAACTGGTAGCGCAGGGTGCCACCGTCGACGGTGAGGTGGCGCTCCACCGAGACCACTGGTCGTGCGGTGGAGGTGGTGGCCACGGTGACGCTGCGCAGCGCCAGTGAAGTGCCGGTGATGGTGCCCTCGTCGACCTCGACGATCCCGGTGGGTTGGGCGATGACCAGCTCGAGACGGTCGCCGTCGAGCCGTAGGTACCCGGTCTCGCTGTGCAGCGGGCTGCCCGCATCCGGATGGTCCCCGGTACGCCACGTGCGCTGGGCGTACGCCAGGAACGGTTTGCCGGCGTGGGTGAAGTTGACGGTCTCGCCGTAGGTGAAGGGGGTGATGGTGGGGTAAACCCCGACGCCCTCCCCGGTCCATTCGCCCAGCAGGAAGCCGAGGCTCGCCACCGACGGGTGCAGGTCCGGCATCCCCCCGAGTGTATGGCCTACATTCCCGCCATGACCGAAGTTGTCGTCAGTGGCGACCCCTTGCTCCCCGACGACGTGGTGGCGGTGGCGCAGCGGCGCGCCGTCGCCGTTCCCGGCCCGGGGCTGGCAGAGCGGATGCTTCCCGCCCGGGAGGTGGTCGCCCGGGTGCTGGCCGACAACCGCACGGTGTACGGGATCACCACCGGGTTCGGCGCCCTGGCCTCCACCAGGATCGATCCCGCCCAGGCCGCCGAACTACAGCTGGCGCTGGTGCGTTCCCACGCCGCCGGGGTGGGGGAGCCGGTGGGCCCCGAGCTGGTGCGGGCGATGATGCTGCTGCGGGCCCGCACCCTGGCCCAGGGCCACAGCGGGGTGCGACCGCTGGTGGTGGAGCGCATCCTGGAGCTGATGCGGCGCGACCTGCTGCCGGTGGTGCCCGCCCAGGGATCGGTGGGCGCCAGCGGCGACCTGGCCCCGTTCGCCCACCTGGCACTGCCGCTGATCGGTGAGGGCGAGCTGTCCGACGGCGGGGTGGCGGCCCCGGCCGCCGACGTCCTGGCGCGGCACGGTCTGGAACCGCTGCGGCTGGAGCCCAAGGAGGGTCTCAGCCTGCTCAACGGCACCGAGGGGATGCTGGCGATGGGGGTGCTCGGGCTGGCGGTGGCCGACAGCCTCGCCATTACCGCCGACGCCGCCTGCGCCCTGTCCATCGAGGCCCTGCTCGGGTCCTCCCGTCCCCTCGACCCCCGCATCCACCGGCTGCGCCCCCATCCCGGCCAGGCCAGGTCGGCGGCGCTGATGGCGGCCCTGCTGGAGGGCTCGGGGATCAACTCGTCGCACGCCGACGATTTCGAGCATGCCGTCCAAGATGCCTACAGCCTGCGCTGCGCTCCCCAGGTGCACGGGGCGGTCGCCGACACCCTGGGGTACGCCCGTGCCGTTTTCGAGCGGGAGCTGGGTGCGGTGGTGGACAACCCGCTGGTGTTCGCCGACGACGACGACGTGCTTTCGGGGGGCAACTTTCACGGCCAGCCGCTGGCCTTCGCCCTCGACTTCATGGCCATCGCCGTTGCCGAGCTGGGGTCGATCGCCGAGCGGCGCACCGACCGCATCCTCGACCCGGACCGCTCCTCCGGGCTGCCCCCCTTCCTGGCGGCTCGGCCTGGGCTCACCTCCGGTTACATGATCGCCCAGTACACGGCGGCGGCGCTGGTCGCCGAGAACCGCATCCTGGCCCATCCCGCCTCCGTGGACTCGGTGCCCACCTCCGGTCTCCAGGAGGACCACGTGTCGATGGGGTGGGGTGCCGGGCGCAAGCTGGGCGATGTGCTCGACAACGTGGCCCATGTGCTCGCCATCGAGCTGATCTGCGCCGCCGAGGGCGTCGACCACCGGGCGCCGCTGCGCCCCGCTCCCGGCACCGCCGCCATCCACGCCCTGGTGCGGTCGATGGTCCCCCCGCTGGCGGACGACCGCCCCCCGTCGCCGGCGATCGAGACCGTGACCGCGGCGGTGGCCGCCGGCGACTTCGCCGCCGCCGCCGAGATGTACCGCCCCGAGGGTTGACCGGTCGTACAATCGGTTTCCCAGAGCGCGAGGGAGGAGTCACATGTCGATCCTCGACCGGATCAAGAGCATGTTCGGCAAGAGCAAGGACGCCGCCGGCGAGGCAGGTGGGTCGATGATGGACCGGGCCAAGGAGGTCGCCAAGGACGCCGCCGAGAAGGCCGGCGATATGGCGGAGACCGCCTGGGACAAGGCCAAGGATGTGGCCAAGGATGTTGCCGAGGTGGCCAGCGACAAGGCCGAAGAGGTGTGGGACAAGACCAAGGACAAGGCGGGTGATTTGGCCGACGCCGCCAAGGAGAAGGCCGCCGACGCCGCCGACACCGCCCGGGAGAAGGGCGCCGACGCCGCCGACACCGCCAAGGACAAGCTCGAAGGGTGAGCCCCCCTGCCCAACCTAAGGTCGTAACAGGTCGTGGTGACAGGTGATCCGCTGAAGTTGACGGCACCCGCCGTCAGCCCGCATCCTCCATGACGCGCAGGGCGTCGATGATCGACCGAATCTCTTCTGCCGACAGGTCGGCGTCTCGATGGATGAGGGTGTAGCGACCCGGGGGCATCTCACCGGTTTCGATGGTCTCGATGGCGTCGTCGGCGTCCGAGTCGTTCCAGTCGGAGAAATTCAGGTCGTCGCGGCCCTGCTCGACATCGCGCCGCAGCAGCCACGACATCGGCGCCACGTAGGAGTAGAACGGCCAGCGGGTCTCGTGGCTGTGGCAGTCGTAGCAGGCGGCGCGGGCGATGGCCTCGGCTTGCGGGTCAGGCCACGATGCCGGCTCCTCCACCGGTGGGTTGTCGTGCCACCACCCATAGGGGACCAGCTGGATGGCAAGGAACACGCCGATGCCGGCGGCGATGACCCTGACGATGATCCGCCGCCGGTCACGTTTGGCCGCCACGTCTAGCTCCGGTCGCTACGCCACCGTCGGCGCCGTGTCCTGGTGCAGACTCCAGACCCGGCAGGCAAGCATCGTAGGCGAGGCTACACCTCGGTCCCTCGTCGTTCACCCATGGCTCGACGTCGGGTGAGCCCTTCGGGCGGGTCCGGTGAGAAGATCCAGATGGCTTGGAGGAGGCCGTACATGGCGAAGGCTGGGGCGAGGGGCCACCATCCCAGACCCACCAGGAGCACCGCCACGATTGTGGCGGAGATCGCACCGAGACCGTTGCTCACTCGGTGCGCCTTGGTGCGCCCCGTCACCTCGTCTCCACCCAGCCACTGTGCGCCAACTGCGATGACCGCGGCAGCGAAGGCAACGCCGATCAACACCACCAGCTGCACGCTCCTGACGGCGGCCGCCACTCCCTGGGCCACGGTACACCAACCGCAGTGGTCGAGGAGGGGGACCGAGGGGATACCCTCCGCCGATGCATCCGTACCTTTCGCGCGAGCATCCGTTGCGGTTCGCCCACCGTGGGTCGCGGGTGTTATGGCCGGAGAACACCGCGGTCGCCTTCCAGGGTGCGGTCGACCTGGGATATCGGTACATCGAGACCGACGTGCAGATCACCGCTGATGGGGTGGTGGTTGTATTCCACGATCCGATCCTCGAGCGCACCACCAACGGGGTGGGGAGGGTCGACGCCTGGCAGTGGGATGACCTGCGCCAACTGGACGCCGCCTGGTCGTTCGCCGCCGACCGGGGGTTCCCGCTGCGGGGAACCGGGGTGAGGATCAGCCGGCTCGACGAGATACTCACCACCTGGCCGTCGATTCACTTCAACATCGACTTGAAGGTGCCGCGCTTGGAGTGGCCGGTGGCCGAGGTGGTGCGCCGCACCCGGCGCCGGGATTCGGTGCTCATCGCCTCGTTCTCCGATGCCCGGATCGCCCGGTTCCGGCGTATCACCAAAGGGACGGTCGCCACCTCGGCCGGTCCCCGGGCCATCGCTCGGGCCCTGGTCGCCTCTCGGACCGGCCGGGCGGCCCCATCGGGACCGGCGGCCTACCAGGTGCCCTTCGACAACCGGGCGCTGCCCATCGGCAGGCGGTTCATCGATGCCGTCCACGCCGCCGGGGCGCAGGTACATGTGTGGACCGTCAACGAGGAGGCCGTCATGCGCCGCATGCTCGGCGTCGGTGTCGACGGCATCATCACGGACCGTCCCGACCGCCTCAACGCCGTGGTCGGGTACCACGCTGGCTGACCTGCTACGTCGTGATACGTTTGTCGCATGACGCGCAGCATCAGCCAGCGAGAGTTCCGCAATGATCATGGGCTGATCAGCTCGGAGGGGAGAAGGGGATCCCGCCCAGCTGGATGAGGCGGTCGATGACCACTTCCCGGGCCTCGTCGAACGTCCCCACCACCTCGTCGTGCGACTCTCCCCGTTCCTGGCGGTAGACGCGGAAGGTCCCGTCGTCCTCGTCGAGCACGTACAGCCCGTCGGCCGGGCCCACCCGGTTGCGGCCCAGCCCGAGCAGCGTCGCCCGGTCGGGGATGGCTGCCACCAGGTCGATCCGCTCCAGGTTGAATGCCTCGGCGAAGTCGGCGGCGCTGGCCGCCCGCCGACCCAGGGTGCGGGAGGCCAGCGGCCACGCCCGCAACCGGAGAATGGCCTCCGCCTGCTCGTGGCGGGTGGGAGGGGTGATCGGCGGAGGGGTGTTCATCGCACTCACCCCGGAACGTGGCCGAGGAACACCAGGCGTGGGGTGCGGTCCTCGGTGGTGATCTCGGTGACCACCTCGGGACTCAGTGCACCACCTCGCGCTCGGGTCTGATCTTGAGCATTACCCGCTCGCTCTTGATGGTGCCGGCGTAATCGTGGCCGTGGTACTTCTGCGACAGGGTGTCGATGTGGGCCCGGGCATCGTCCCCTAACACGGTCTCCACCACGTCACCGCGTACCTCGACAAAGCTGTACGGGTCGGTGCGATCGATCAGGGTCACGGTGACCCTGGGGTCACGTTCGATGTTGCGGAACTTGCGACGGTGCTTCTCGGTGTTCATCAGGATGTGCTCGCCGTCGGTGTCCACCCACATGACGTGGCTCTGTGCCCGCCCGTCGGGGAGCAACGTGGTGATGACGGCGAAGTTCTTGCCCGAGGCGAGGTCGATGGTCTTCTGGTTCATGACGCCGCAGGCTACCCGGACAGCACAGGCAGCCCGTCGGTCATTGTCGCCGGGTGGCTGCTGTGACTGGTCGGTTGCTCGGGTGCTGCGGTGGGTTCGGGTGTGGTGGGATATTGTCGGTGATGGGAAGGACGTGGTTGCCGGATACGAAGGCTTCGCCTTCGTGGACCATGACGTGGTGGTGCCGGCAGAGCAGCTTGACGTTCTCCAGGCAGGTGGTGCCGCCGCGCAGCCAGTGGACGACATGGTGGACGTCGCACCAAACGGCGGGTCGGTCGCAACCGCGGAACCGGCAGTGCCCGTCTCTCAGGTTGAGCGCTTTGCGTAGGGCGGGGGATGGGACCCGGGTGGCCCGTCCCAGGTCGAGGATCTCAGAGGCGCCTTGGGTGATGACCCGGGCCACGTCAGCGTCGCACAGGATGCGGCGAGCCGTTTCGGCGGTGACCGGCCCGGTGTGGGTCAGTTCACAGTGGCGTCCGGGGCGGCCCTGCAACGTGTCGAGGTCGACGGTGAGGGTGACCGCGGCGCGGAGTCCGCCGTCGATGGTGCCATTGCGCAGCCACTGTTCGCAGATGGCACCGAGCGCCTCGGCGCGGCGGTTCGACGCAGGTCGCATCTCACCGTCCACCGGTGGCGGGGTGGCGGCGTCGAGCGCCGCCAGTACCGCTTCGCCTGTCTCGGGATCCAGCAAGCCGTCGAAACGCACCATCCCCGCCCAGGTGATCGAAGCTTGGAGATAGGCGGCATCCCGCTGTTCGGCGGCGCTGGCTTCGGCCAGCGTGTCGTCGGCGCACAGCCGCCAGTAGCGCACCGCATGGTTGAGTTCTGTGATGGTCTGGTCGCGAGCGAACCCCAACAGCGTCGCCTCGTCGCGTTCGTAGAGATTCGGATGAGTTTGGGCGGCCCGTGACAGGATGCGGGCCCGGGTGTGCGACATGTCACCGCGGGTCACCGCCGCCCCGGTGGCGGGATGGGTGGTGATGGTGGCCGCCAACCTCACCAGCGCTTTGGCGTGGCCGTTGTCAAGGTCACCGTGCACCGCCAACCATCGGGTCAGCGACACCAACCCGTCCCGCTGGAACGAACCCCGCCGTTCGCCTCACCGGCGCAGGTGGCCAGGACCACCTGCAGGCGGGACGCCGCCTGAGACACCGCCGCTACCTGGGCTTCCAGTTCATCGTCGGAGACGAACCTGAGATCAACCGATGCCACATCGTCGATCGTTGCCTGCAGTGCCGTCGCATGCAGTTGGTCCAACACCAGCTCATCCTTCCCTGCCAGACATCCCTCATCAGAGGGCGTACATGTTGGGGAAGTAAGACCATCCTATCGAACACACGTTCGACTGTCAAGAGGCAAATCCGTGAACGAGCAGGATTTCTTTGGGCAAACGAGGAGCACGAAAGTCCCAGGGAGAACACGTCCACACGTAACAGGGGGATCGAGCTCTGCTGCCTTACGGCCTCATGCGGCGCGGCGCACCCCTGGGGGCGAGGCGCCGCGTCGGCGACCAGGTTCCCGGGTAGGCCAGCGTGCCCATCGAGCATCGCCAGCAGGCTCATCGGTACCGACACATCGCGCTCCCTCGCCGGATCAACGTACCCGGTAGCACTTGAGGGATATTTTCTCGGGCCCGTAGGATGCCGCTCGTTGATGGGGGCCGGTCAGAAGGGCCCGCGGCGCTGGAGACCACAATCATTCGACCGACGCGTGCAGCGTCAGACCAGGAGTCGCGCTGGCTCGTCCGCATCGGCTCGATCGGCGCGATCCTCGGCGCTGCGGCGGCCGGCGTCGGCAACGTGCTGCACCCGGTCACGCCGCGGGACGACGATCACGGCGTGGCCCACGTGATCGCCAGCAGTGACTGGTGGACCCTTATCCACCTCATCATCATTGGCGGGCTCGTGAGCATGCTGCTGGGGCTCGTCGGCCTGCGCCACGCTCTTTCTCGAGATGGTTTGGTGGGAGCGCTCACCCGCATCGGACTGCTGGCGGCGGCGATCGGGACCGTGATGGGCGTGGTGACTCTGATTCTGGACGGCGTCGCAGCCAAGCAGCTGGCCGAGGCGTGGGAGGCTGCCACTGGCTCCGAGAAGGAAATGGCGCTCAGGATCGTGACCGCCAACGAGACGATGAACTTCGCGCTGGCAGGCATGTTCAACGTCACGTTCGCCGGTTTCCCGTTCATCGCCTTCGGCCTTGCCGTGGCGCGGGCGGGCAGGTTTCCGGCCTGGCTCGGCTGGCTCGCTCTCGCGGCCGGTGTCGGCTCGCTGGCCGCGGGCCTTACGCAGGCGCTCACGGGACGCCCGACGGTGGCGTCGCTCATCCTCACGATCATCGGCCCCACCGTCATCGCGCTGTGGATGCTCGTCATCGGTGTCTTGATGTATCGACGAAGCACACGGGGGGAATTCGCCCATGACCCTGCATGATGGAGCCGCCGGATAGGGTCTTGACAAATGGTCGGCTATAGCAGACCATGCGGGAAATGCCGACCGAAGCGCTGCTGCCGATGCGGCCCGACCCCGACGGCGGGCCCGACTACGACATCGACGAGTTCGTCGAGGCGTCGACGCCCACCCAGCTCAAGGCCATCGGCCATCGCACCCGCAGCGCCATCCTCGACATGGTGCTGGAACGGGCGGCCACCACCACTGAGCTGGCCGAGGTGCTGGGGCAGCCCAAGGGCACCGTAGGTCACCATCTCAAGGTGCTCGAGGCCGCCGGGTTGATCCGCGTGGTGGCCACCAAAAAGGTGCGGGCGCTCACCGCCAAGTACTACGGACGGGTGGGCCGCACCATCGTCATCAAGGGCGACTACCTGGGAAGCGGGCACAAGTTCCCCATGCTGGAGGAGGCGCTGGCGGAGGCGACGGTGGCCATGGCGGCCGACAACCTGATCGGCGAGGACGACGCCCTGCCTACCTTCACCCTGCGGCACGTCCGCCTCCTCAGGGAGCGGGCCGAAGAGTTCGCCGAGCGGGTCCACGCACTGGCATTCGAGTTCTCCCGCCTGCCCCGGGGAGGCGACGTCGTCTACGGGTTCATCGCCGGGGTGTACCCCACCGCCCAGCCCGCCCTCAAGGACCGCCCCGCCGCCAAGGAGGACCGATGAGCGACGTCACCACCGAGCAACCACCGGCAACCTCCAAGCCCCGGCTGGGAAGGCAGTACGCCAAGCTGTGGACCGCCTCGGTGATCTCCAACCTGGGCGACGGCATCGGGTTCGTCGCCTACCCCTGGCTAGCCAGTGCCATCACCCGCGATCCCCTGCTGATCGCCCTCATCGCCGTCGCCCAGCGGCTGCCCTGGCTGGTGTTCACGCTCCCCGCCGGGGTGATCACCGACCGGGTCGACCGGCGCCGGCTCATCGTGGTCATGGACATCGTGCGGGCGGCGCTAACCCTGCTGGTGGCCTTCTTCGTGCTGGCCGAGCCCGACCTGCCGTCTCCCGACCAGGTGACGGCGGGGGTGGTGTCCGGTGACACGGTGCTGTACGTCGTCCTGCTGCTGGCCACCCTGCTGCTCGGCTTTGCCGAGGTGCTGCGGGACAACGCCGCCCAGACCATCCTTCCCGCCATTGTTGAGCCCGATGCGCTGGAGACCGCCAACGGGCGCATGTGGGGTGCCGAGATGGTCGCCAACGCCTTCGCCGGCCCCCCGTTGGGCAGCCTGCTGATCGGCGCCATGTTCGCCCTGCCGTTCTTCGTCGACGCCGGCA
>JACDBE010000160.1 GCA_013695075.1 Acidimicrobiia bacterium | reverse complement strand
CGTACCGTATGCCGTGGGTGTGACACGAAACAGGGGCGTGCCGCCGAGACCGCGCCCAGCGTTCAGCGGCCCTGGAAGCGTGGTGGCCGCTTGGCAACGAAGGCGGCCAGCGCCTCGGCGGCATCCGCCGACGACAGCAGCACCCCTTGGGACTGGCTCTCGTAGGCGATGGCCTGTTCGAAGCTCATGGTCTCGGTCCGATCGAGTCCGGTCTTGATGAACCGCTGCGCCAGGGGCGCCCCGGAGGCCAGCGCACCGGCGGTCTCGGCGACGGTGGCTTCCAGCTGGTCGACCGGCACCACCCGCGCCACCAGCCCCATGGCCAGTGCTTCGGCGGCGCCAACCATCCGTCCGGTGAGGGCCAGGTCGATAGCCGCCGCCCTGCCCACGATCCTGGGCAGCAGCCACGTTCCCCCGAAGTCGAGGGCCAGGCCACGCTTGACGAAGATCTCGCTGAAGCGGGCGCGCTCGGTGGCGATGACGATGTCGCAACCGAGGGCCAGGTTCATCCCGGCCCCGGCGGCCACCCCGTCGACGGCCGCCACCGTCGGCTTCCCCAAGCGGTGCAGCGCCGTAGCCGCCGCCCCGGGGCGGCGCATCCAAGCCACGTTGGCCGCCACCCCGGCCTCCGGCTCGAACCCGCCGTCGGCCAGGTCGGCGCCAGAGCAGAAGGCGCCGCCGGCGCCGGTGACCACCAGCACCCGCTGCGGCGACCGCCGGAACTCGTCGAAGGCGGCGCGCAGCAGATCCCAGCCGTCGGGAGGGATGGCATTGAGGCGGCCCGGGTTGCTGATGGTGAGCCGGCGCACCGGACCGTCATCGATGGTGCTCAGCAGGGACGTGGCCAGAGACATGGCGAGCCAGCCTACCGGTGGACCTTTGGCGGGACACCTCCCCCCTACCATCGGCCCATGGGGTTCAATCCGTTCCGTAAGCAGCGGGTCTCCGCCACCGACATCGCCCTGGTGGCCGGTTTCGTCATCCTCACGCTGGCACTGGTGGCGTGGGGCTTCCTCGGTTGAACCTCGGTGGCACCCGAACGCGCCTTTGGCGAGCTGGGCGAGCTGGTGGTCTCCTTCGTCCAGCCATACCAGGCGCGCAAGCGGTATCAGTGCCCCGGCTGCTCGGGGTGGATCGAGCCCGGGGTGGGCCACCTGGTGGTGGTGCCCGAAATGGCCGCCGACCTGCGACGCCATTGGCACCGGGGATGCTGGTGGAAAGAGCAGCGTCGCCTGGGGGCCATCACCGCCGCCGCCAACACCCCACAGGCAGGCACCTCCCCGGCTGGCGGGCAGACGCCACCGCCGCACTGATCGGGCGGAACCCACCCGGTTACACCACATTCGGCAACCAGCGCACGGTGACGGCGTTCCGGCCGACAGCCACCCCGACGAAGTCCACCCGCAGCGGCCCGTAGCCGGGAGCGAGCAGATCGGCGAGGCGGCGCACCTGGGCCAGCTTGCGATGATGGACCCGGTCGACGGGATCTTCGGTGACCGCTTCGGGTCCGACGGTGCGCACCTCGACGGCGGCGTGCCCATCCGTCCACCGCACCACCAGGTCGATCTCGCCGCCACCGACGGTGACGTTGCGGGCCACGACCAACCCGCCGCGGCGCTCCAGAAACCGGGCGGCGATGACCTCCCCCAGCCGGCCCAGCGCCCGCCGGTCGCCGCTCAGATCGGCGAGGTGGCCTCCAGCTCCTCGATGTTGACGTCGCGGAACGTCATCACCTTGACCCTGGTGACGAACCGGGCCGGCCGGTACATATCCCATACCCATGCGTCCTCGAGCTCCAACTCGAACCACACGGCGCCATCTTCCTGGCAGGTCTTCAGGTCGACGCCGTTGGCGAGGTAGAACCGACGCTCGGTCTCGATGACATACCGGAACATCGGCAGGACGTCGCGGTACTCCTTGTAGAGCCGCAGCTCCACATCGGTCTCATATCGTTCGAGGTCTTCCTCGCCCACGGTGGCTCCTTGGGGACGGCCGGCGTGATGTTACGCCA
>JACDBE010000153.1 GCA_013695075.1 Acidimicrobiia bacterium | reverse complement strand
GGGCGTACCCACCGGAGATCATGTCCTTGACGGCGCCCAGCGAGATGCTGATCTCCGATCCTCGCACCAACCCCGGGGGGATGGTGAACAGGACCCGCTGCGGGGTCCACTCCAGGTCGGACTGGGCCAGGGTGAGCCACTCATTGGGAATGATGCCGAACACGATGATCATCAGCGTGGTGAACACGAAGGCCCCCACCGATGCCCGGGCCCAGGTCATCTCCCGCTGGTAGAGGAAGGCGAGGGTGATGCCGCCAAGGATCAACAGGCCGCCGGTGAGGGAGATGATCTGCCCGATGGACTCGAACACCCATCCCCGCGGGATGGACGGGTACAGCTCCTGCCCGATGGAGTCGACGGTGGGCAGCCCGGTGAAATGGGCGAGGAGGGCTCCCGCAACGGTCGTGACGGACCCGAGAACGACCGCCAGCAGGCCGAAGCGGCGGTAGCGGGCGAGTGCTCTGCTGCCGTTGTCTTGTGGCATCCCACCACATTCTATCCATCGGCGAGCCCAACCCCGCACCGACCTCCATGGCCACCGACCAAGATGGCAGGAGCAAGAGGACGGTCTCGAGGAGGAGGCAGCGATGATCACCGGGGCCCATGTCATTGTCTACAGCACCGACGCCGAGTCGGATCGCCTCTTCATCAGGGACACCCTCGGGTTCACCGGGGTCGATGCCGGTGGAGGCTGGCTGATCGCCCGGCTGCCCGTCCGCCGAGGTGGCCGTCCATCCCATCGAGGGGGAGACCCGCCACGAGCTGTACCTGATGTGCGACGACATCGAGCAGACCCTCGCCGACCTGAGGGCCTCAGGGGTGGAGGTGTCGGCGTCGGTGAGCGACCAGGGGTGGGGTCTGCTGGGGTCGATCCGGCTGCCCAGCGGGGCCGATCTGGGCATCTACCAGCCAAGGCACCCACTCGCCCACGAACCCGCAGGCTGACGCCTAGAGACCGCACTGCGGAGGCGGACCGGATTCGGTGGGCGGGGCGACCGCCCCGCTAGGCTGCCGCCCGTTCCAGCCCGAGTGCGCCCAGGAACCGCAAGCGATCAGCAAGGACCCGGCTGCCGGTGACCCACAACGCCACACCCGAACCGGAGTTCCCGCTGGAAGTCCCCGAGGACCTGTTCGCCCACCTACCCGGGTATGACCCGCCACCGGTCACCATCGCCGCCACCCTGCCCTACTTGCGGGTCGCCCTCGGGTTCCTTGCCCTGTCGCTGCTGCTGGGACTCATCGCCGCCACCCACCTGGTCTTCCCGGGGGTGTTCGCCGGGGTGCTCGGCTACGGGCGCATCGCCCCCATAGCCACGGACATGTTCCTATTCGGTTGGCTCACCATCGGGCTGGGCGGTGTGCTGCTGTTCGCCGTCGGCCGGTTGGGCCGGGTGGAGGTGGCCAACGATCGCTTGGCCAGCAACTCGCTGCTGCTGCTGGCCGGTGGCGTGCTGCTGGGGTCGGGAGCGGTGGCGTTGGGGAAGGGGGAGACCCGTGCCCTGCTCGAGTATCCACTGTGGGCCGATGCGGTCTTGCTGCTGGGCATGGCGGGGATGGCGGTGGTCATCACCCGCACCGCCACCGCCGCCACCAAGGACCCGGGTCCGGTGGGCTGGTATGCGGTGGCCGCCTCGTGGTGGCTGGTGCTGGCGTTCCTCGGCGGCAACATCCCCGGGATCGATGGGGTGGGCGGGGCCATGCAGATCGCCTTCTTCCGCTCCGGCTTCACCGGGCTGTGGCTGGCGTCGGCGGCGGTGGGCATCGTCTACTTCGTGATCCCCCGGGTGTCGGCCAGACCGGCCTTCGCCCCCACCCGGCTCAGCCTGCTCGGCTTCTGGTCGTTGGCGTTCGTGTGGGCGCTGACCTCACCGGCGACCCTCACCTTCGGGCCGGTACCCGACTGGCTGGAGACCGTTGGGGTGGTGTTCTCCATTGGGCTGATGGTCCCGGTGCTGGTCATCGCCGCCGACCTGGCACTGGCGGTGAGGGGACGGTGGCAGGTGGCCTTCAACGACCTGTCGGTGCGCTTCGTGATGTTGGGTGCCGCCCTGTTCCTGGCGGTGCCCGCCCTCAACCTGATGCTGGCACTGCGGGCATCCAGCGGTGTGGTGCAGTTCACCGACTGGGTGGTCGGCGTCGACGTGGTGGCCTGGTACGGCGCGGGCACGGCCTGGCTCATCGCCGCCGTCTACCGGCTGGTACCCGAGCTGACCGGGCGGGTGGCTGCCGCCGGCGTCGTCAAACGCCACAACTGGCTGACGGCGGTGGGGCTCGGGGTGTGGGTCTTCGCCCTGCTCACCGGTGGGGTCATCACCGGTTGGACCTGGGTGGCCAACGCCAACGAGGCGCAGATCCCGGCCGCCGGCGACGGGTGGTTCAACACCGCGGACGCAGTGGCCTGGCTGGCGCCGGTGAAGCTGGCGGGCTTCGCCGTGTACGCCGTTGCTCAGCTGTTGTTCGTGGCAGCGGTGTCTGGGGGGCGGGCCGCCGCCTACACGACTCCGTTGGAGGTGGGGGCTCCCCAGCCGCCACCCGATCCCGAGCTGGTACTGGATCGCCCGGTGACCCTGGGGCGGGTGCGAACCGGTGCCGTTGGCCTGCTGGTCGTCGTCGCCATCTTGGTGTGGGGGATCCCCTACGTGGAGACGGCGGGCGCCGAGCCCACCCTGCTCGCCGATACCAGCCGGGCCATCGAGACCCACAGCATCGAGGCCCGCGGGCTGGAGATCTACATCCAGGAGGGATGTGTTGCCTGCCACACCCAGCAGGTGCGCCCCATCGTCACCGATGTCGGGCTGGGGACGGTTTCGGTGCCCGGTGACTATGCCCACGACCGGGCGCCGCTGCTGGGCACCATGCGGATCGGGCCCGACCTGATGCACGTCGGTTCCCGCCCTCCTGCCGACGACCCCGCCTGGGTGGCGGCGCATCTCGCCGATCCCAGGGCGGAGCGGCCGTTCTCGGTGATGCCGTCGTACGATCATCTCTCCGATGCCGATCTGGACGCCGTGGCCGCCTACGTGACCAGCCTGCGATGAGGGTCTACCCATGGAAGAGTTGATCAAGAAGGCGGCCGAGGCCAGGGGGCTGCCGGCGGCGATGGTGGAGCGATCCGCCGCCGCCCGGGCCAAGGCGGAAGCCACCACGGTGGAGGCCGTGCTGCGGGAATGGGCCGGGGAGGAGGCGGCAGCCGAACCGGAGGCGGCGGGTGATGCCGCCGCCCCAACCAACGGGCAGGCCCCCGACGTCACCGAGGAGCAGCCCGAAGAGGCTGATCAGCCCGAGGAGCCTGCGCCACCGGAGGAGCCCGGGCCCAAGGTGGAGGTCCTCTCCCCGCAGACATCTGGGGAAGCCACCGGCGACGACGGCACCGACACCGACGCCACGGAACAGGAAGCCGAGACCGCACCCCAACCGGTCGCCCCGTCGGTCCCGGTGGGGTCGCCGGCGCTGGCCGGGTTCCCCCGGTGGCTGGCGGCTGCGTTCCTGGTCATCCCCACCATCGCCGTGCTCTACGCCCTGCTGGCACCCGACGGGCCCGGCTGCGGCACCTCGGGCCAGCTCGCCATCGACCCGGTGACCGGGGAGGCCGCCAACTGCGACGGCTCCGCCCCCGGCGAGGAGAGCACCGACTTCTTCACTTTGGGTGGCGAGGTGTACACGGCACGCTGCGCCGTCTGCCACGGGGGCAACGGCGGCGGTGGGGTAGGACCCGCCCTGGCCGGCGAGGCCGTGGTTGCCACCTTCCCCGCCGGATCGTGTGCCACCGATGATGGCCACATCACTTGGGTAGCGCTGGGCACCGGCGGCTGGCCCGATCCGACCTACGGCGCCACCGCCAAACCGGTGGGGGGTGGGGGGGTGATGCCGGCCTTCGGCGAGATCCTCTCCGAAGAGGAGCTGGGAGCCGTGGTGCTGTACGAACGGGTCAACTTCGGGGGTCTGGCCCTGCCCGAGGTGGAGACCGACTGCGCCCTCATCGA
>JACDBE010000133.1 GCA_013695075.1 Acidimicrobiia bacterium | reverse complement strand
GGATGGCGTTCGCTTCGGCGGCTTCCGACGCCGGTGAATCCGCCGGCACCCTCAGCAGCGCCTCCTCCAGCCTGACCCGCCAATCGACGGGACGTTCGTCCTTGGGAAGCCGGGCGAGGTCGATCGCCGCCCGCAGGGCGACGATGTGGATGTCCCTGGCGACGGCGAGGTCGTACGCCTCGATCAGCTCGCGGACGTCGCCGGGCGCAGGGCCGACCAGGTCCCTGCGATGGGCCACCCGACGGCGGAGCAGCTCGGGCCGGTGCAGCACCTCACCGGTCTTGTCGGCGGTTATGAGGGCGTCGTCGATGGCCTCAAGGGCACCACCCAGATCACCTCTCGAAGCCCTGATCTCGGCAAGGCCTGCCAGGTTCGAAGCGACAAAGGCGTGGTGGCCGATGTCGCGCAAGGCGTCGATGGCGGCGGCCAGGTACTCCGGGTCGGGGTCTTCGTCCGGGGTTGCCGCCATTTGGTAGATGCTGCCGATCATCACCCAGTAGGTATATCCGTACTCGGTGCCGATGGCGATGGTCTCGGCGGCCAGCGACCGCGCCGCGGCGTCGTCGTTGGCGATGCGACGGATGAAGGCGGCATAGGTGTTGACGAAGGCCCGGCTGAACGGTCCCCGCAGCGACCCGATGGTGTCGACCCGTTGGTAGGCAGTCCGCTCCCAGGTGGCGGCACGCTCCAGGTCTCCCTGGAGGGCGGCGACGGTGGCCAGGGCCACCGCGGTGACGGCGATGGCGTCATTGGGTAGCGGCCAGAACACGGCTTGCGCCTCCGCTTCGGGGCGGGCGGAGAAGGCATCCATGGCGGACTCCAGCTCGGCCTTGGCCCGGTCGAGACGGTCGTAGTAGAGGCTCTGGAATCCGAGGCAGGCAGACGCCTCGGGCCGGTACATGGCCAGCGCCGGGTCCTCCACCAGGCTCCTGATGCGCCGGATGATGCGGCGCGCCGTCTCATGGTCCCCGCTGGTCAGCCAGTACGCCCAGATGCCGATGAGCGAGGGGACCACCTCGGGGCGTTGCCCCAGCTGCTGGGTCAATGCCTCTACCCGGCGATGGTCGGCGGCGACATCGGGCGAGGAGTACCCCTGCATCGAGCTCACATTGAGGCCCCGAAGCATGCGGGCGGTGAGCTCGGAGAGGTCCCGCTCGCCGGATTCCGGGAAGCGATCGATCAACTCGATGGCTCTGGTCAGCAGCCGGGTGGCCTCGATGTGAGAGCCGTTGCCCTCGGCCGCCTGGGCGCTGGCGATGTAGTAGGGGACCGCGCGGGCCGGCTCGTCGGCGAGATCGAGGTGATGGGCGAGAACGGCGGCATCCTCTTCCTCCTGGGCGATGGCGTCGGCGACGGCGGCATGGGTGCGGCGGCGCACATCGAGCACCTGGGTCTCGTAGGCGGCGTCACGCATCAGGGCATGGCGGAACCGGAACCACCCCTCATCGTCGGCACCGATGCGGTCGATGATCCCCGCCGTCTCCATCGCCGCCAGGGCCCGATCGACCTGCTCGCCGTCGCCAGCCACCCGCACCAGCTGATCCTGGGAGAACACGCCACCGATGGTGGCCGCCATCTGGGCGAGACGCAGGTCGATCTCCGGCGTCTTCAGCCGTCCGGTCATCAGCTCCTGGAGCCGGTAGGGCAGCCAGTCGGGCGTGACCGGGGCGCCGACCACCGAGCAGGTCAGCTCCTCGACGAACAGCGGGATGCCGTCGGCCCGGTCGATGATCGAGCGCCGTACCTCTATGGGGAGATCGGCCGCACCGGCGAGATCGTCGACGAAGCCGGCGGCGGTGTCGTCGTCGAACCGGTGGAGGGGGATGTGGGTGGTTAGGTCCCGCCACGGCAGCGCCGTCTCGTCCCTGGTGGTGAGCACGGTGAGCAATCCGGCCGGGGGGGACGACGCCAGCACGCCGAGCAGTCCCAGCGTCGTCGGGTCGGACCAGTGCAGGTCCTCCACCACCAGCAGGCCGGGGCGCCCGGCGGCGATAGTGGTCAACCAGTCGACGACCACCGCAAAGGTTTCCTGGAGCCGGGTAGTGGCGTCCAGGGTGTGGGTCTCGTAACCGGGTGTGTCCTCGATGTCGACCAGCGGGGCCAGCAGGGCGACGCTGTTGGCCGGATCGATTCCAAGGCCGGTGAGGTAGTCGACCAGCAAGCCCAGGCGGGCCTCGTCGGGCTCGCCCCACAGCCCGGTGGCTCGTTCCATCATGGTGGCGATGGGCCACAGCGGGCTGTTGGCGTAGTAGGGCTGGCAGGCGGCCGCCAGCACGCCACCGCCCGCTGCCGATACGGTCCCGTGGATCTCGGCGGCGAGCCGGGTCTTGCCGATGCCTGCCTCACCGGAGATGAGGACGATGCCGCCGGCAGGTGCCGCTTGGTTGCTGACCTCGTCCCAGGCGCCCACCAGGCGGGAGGTGGCGTCTCCGCGTCCGTGCAAGCCTGCGTGGCGGGCCCGGGAGGCATCGAAGCGGCCGAACACCGAACGCACCCCGTCGACGGCGAACACCTCGACGCTGCGGGCGATGCCCTTCAGCTGGCGTAGGCCGCGGCTGGTCACCTCGAACTGGCCGTCGATCAGGGCCTTGGTGACATCGCTGACCACCACCATCCCAGGCTCGGCCTCCGACTGGAGGCGGGCGGCCAGGTTGGGGGCCACCCCCACGATCGAATCCCGCTCCTTGGGTTCGCTGGCGCCGAGTCCGGCGATGACCACCGGGCCGGTGTGGATCCCCACCCTGGTCCGCGGCTCGACGTCGGGCCCGAACTCATCCAGCGCCTGCAACCCCTCGACCAGGGCCAGCCCGGCGTAGACGGCACGGCGGGCGTCGTCCTCGTGGGCCGCCGGGTACCCGAAACTGGCCATGATGCCGTCGCCCAGGTACTGCACGATGTAGCCGCCGAAGCGATCGATGGCCTCCTTGGCGACCTCCCGGTAGCGGCGGTAGAGGTCACGCATGACCTCGGGCTCCAGGCGGTCGGCGAGCGCTGTCGATTCGACCAGATCGGAGAAGAAGATCGTCATCAGGCCCCGTTGTTCACCAGGGTCCCGCTGGCGGCGGTTCACCTCGGCGAGGATGGCGGCGGCGCGCGGATTGTCCGGATCGACCAGCTGGATGTCCTCCGCCGTTGCCCTGGCCTGATCGAGGTTGCCGACGGCAATCGAGGTCCCGGCGGCGGCGACCAACCGCTCGATGAGCTGATCGAGACCTCCGACCCGGCCGGCTGAGCTCATGGCGACCCGGCGACGGCGCGGCTGACGTAGATCTGGACCGGAACGGTTGGCCCGCCGGCGACGGTGAGCCGACCGACGTACAGGCCCGGGGGTGACTCCGAGGTCCTCACCGTCAGCCGCAGCGCCGGGGTTCCGTCACCGAGGGTGGTCGGAGTCACCGTGAGGCCCGAAGAGGGGATCGTTGCCCCACCGGCACCGATCGACGCCAGATCGGACACGGTAACTGAGGACCCGGCCGCCGACGCTGGGATCGGTACGGTGGTTCCCTCGTCGTCCATGGCCGCTTGGCTCGCCGCCGCGGACGCATACCCCGCCTGCTGGGGTTGATCGGGGCGTCCGCCCCGCCAGGAGCGATCGGGATCGGGTGGCCTGAGGGTGACATCGGGCCCGTCCTCGGCCATGTCCTGCATCATCTCCAGCCCGAACGCCCAGGCGCGCGACCAGTCCTTGGCGAGCTGCGACCAATAGCGGGCCCCGTCCCTGGCCATGTCCGGCAGCTTGTAACCACCGGCGACCGACTTGCGGGCAACGTCGGAAACCAGATGGGCATAGGTCTTGGCGGCCTCGGCGAAGAAGTCGACCCACTCGTCGAGGACGTCGTCCTCGGGAACCGTCGGGCCTGGCGGGGTCTGCGGTCCGCCCGGGTCGGTGGTAGGAGTGGGGTTCTCGCCGGGATCCTTGGGGGTGCTGGTGGTGCCGCCCCGGACCGCCTGGCGCACCCAGTCGGTCCACATCGGGCACACGAACTGGGCAACGGTGTCCCATTCCTGGTCCCTGAAGCCCACGATCTTCAGCGCCTTGACGCGGTGGTAGCCGCCACCAATGTCGGTGGCGAGCAGGAAACCCCGATCGACGGTGATCTGGTCGTCGACGCTGGATATGAGGTCGTAGGTCATGCCGACGGCCCGCCCCGGCTGGACGAAGTAGGCGCAGTCGAGGTTGGTGCGCAGCCGGTCGACCAGCAGGACTTCCTCGAGGAAATCACCGCGCCAGTGGGGGTCGGCCTCGATGCCGGTGAGCGTGGCGAAGCCGCCCACCAGGTCCATCTTCTTGAACAGCAGCGGTGCCCGGGTGGGCCAGGTGCGCGGGTTCGCCCAGTCGGCGAGGTCGGCGAAGGGGGCGTCGGTCTCGAACTCGGAGAAGATCCACGCGGCGGGCTTGCCGTCGACCCTCACCCGCGCCGTGTGGCATACGTCGTCGCCAACGAATGCGGTCGCATGGTGGGGGAGCGTCTGCCCCGTCGGGGTGGCGGCCAGGTCCTGATCGCCCTGGGCGACCGCCTTCAGGTCGTCGAGGATGGTCTGGGCGTCGAGCCCGTGGGGCGCGCCGATGGATGCCGCCAGCCGGACGTACTCGGCTTCGTGCTTGTCGTAGTCGGGCAGGTCGGCGCGGGCCAGGGCATGGAGTACGTCGAGCCGGGCCCCCAACGGCACCACGTCGACGGGGGCATCGGCCAGGGTTGACAACGCCAGGCCGGTGTTGCCCGGCCCGAACCCGGTGTCGGTGCCGGGATGGGC
>JACDBE010000122.1 GCA_013695075.1 Acidimicrobiia bacterium | reverse complement strand
GATCAGCCCCAGTCGGGAAGCCATCTCCTCGGCGACTGCCGGCCACTTCGGCCCGTAGGAGGCGCCATCACCCACCGGGCCTCCCAGCTGGAGAGGTAGGCGCGAGTCGAGGTCGGCCATGCGGTGGATGTGATCGAGGACACCCGACAACCACAGGGCGGTTTTGGCCCCGAACGTCGTTACCCGGGCGTCTTGCATAAAGGTGCGTCCCATGACGGGGGTGTCCCGGTGGGCATCGGCCAGCTCCACCAGTCTCTCCGCCATCGCCGTCAGAGGCACCCCGAGCACCTTGAACCCCTGGCGGACCTGCAGCATCGTGGCGGTGTCGACCACGTCCTGAGTGGTCGCTCCGAAGTGAACCCAATCGGCGGATTCGGCGCTCAGGCCGGCGCGCAGCTGGTCGAGCAGGGCAAGGATCGCCGATCCGTTCTCTTCACCGGTCGCCAGCAGACCGGACGGGTCGTCGACTTCCCGTTCGCATGCCGCGGCGATGGCGGCGGCGACCTGCCGTGTCACCATGCCCACCTCGGCCTGGGCGGCGGCCAGCTCGGCCTCGAACCGGCAGAACCATTGCACCCGAACGGCGTCCGAGAACACCCCGGACATGGCGTCGGTGGTGAACCCTGGACCCATTGACACCGACATCAGAAGTCGAAGAAGACGGTCTCGCCTTCCCCTTGCAGCCGCACGTCGAAGTGGTACTGCGGAGGCACCGCCGCCCCGATCAACTCGGCGATGAGCGTGTGGCGCCGATCGACCGGCACCAGCCCCAGGACCACGTCCCGCCCGTTGGCTGGCGTTTCGTCCGCGAAGTACACCCGGGTGAACAGGGGGTTGAGCATCCCCCGCGCCTGGATGATCAGGCTGACGTGGGGCGCCTGTTCATCCCCTCCGGGGTGGGGCACCGGGCCCGGCTTCACCGTCTGGAACGAATACCGACCGCTGGCGAAGTCCGTGTGCGCCCGGCCGAAGCCGGCGAAGCCGCTGCCAGGCCAATCGTCGGGATGGCGGTACCGTCCCGTCCGGTCGGCCTGCCACAGCTCGAGCAGGGCATCCTCCACGTGGCGGCGGTCGCCATCGAAGACGATCCCCTCGATGACGATGCGGTCGGGGTCGTCGTCGGGGGTGATCTTCTCGTCACCGGCGCCGCCAAGAGCCATCGAGAAGAACGGACCCACGGTCTGTGACGGCGTAGGGCCTCTCATCCCTCCCCGTCCTCGCCCGGCGTCGCCGCCGAACCCCGTAGCACGATGTCCCACCGGTATCCCAACGCCCATGCCTCCTCGGTCACGGCGCGGTCGTAGCGAGCGAGGAGCCGTTCCCGGGCGTGTGCCGGTACCGAGGTGTATATCGGGTCGTGATCCAACAATGGGTCATCGGGGAAATACATCTGGCTCACCAACCGGCTTCCCAGCGAGGGTCCCATGAGCGAGAAATGGATGTGGGCGGGGCGCCACGCGTTGAAGTGATTTCGCCAGGGATAGGCACCGGGCTTGATGGTGACGAAGCGGTAGTCACCCTGCTCGTCGGTGATGCAGCGCCCTACCCCGAGGAAGTTGGGATCGAGCGGGGCGTCAAACTCCGTGTCCCGCCAGTGGACATACCTTCCGGCCGCATTCGCCTGCCAGATCTCGATCAAGGTTCGGGGGATGCCCCGGCCCATCTCGTCCGACACGCGGCCGGTGACGATGATCCGCTCCCCGATCGCCGCGGCCCCGGTGCCGGCGTTGCTGGTCAGGTCGGAATCCTCTTCCGAGACCTCGCTCCACCCGGGTCCCGGTCCGGTGGTCTCCGACAGGGTCTGGAGGATCGACACCAGATCCGATCGCGGCGCCCGCTTGACCGTCGCCCGGTAGTCGGGGTAGGAGAAGGGAGGATGGTCGTCTCTGACCACAGGGCCGTAGGGGCGCAGCACCAGTCGAAGATCCTCTCAAAGGGGCAGCCCAACATAGTTCTCGGCCATCGCCGTCTGCGCCGCCCGCGACGTGGCCAGGTAGTCCAGCTCCGTCTGCTGCATCCGCAGACCGAAGTCGCCGTCGCCGGGGAACCGATGCATGAGCTGCGTCATCCACCACGAGAACCGCACCGCATTCCACACCCGGGAAAGAGCGGTACGCGAGTAAGCGTTGAGCAACCCGGTCGACCCGTCCCGGTAGTACGCAGCCAACGCACGGGACAGGTAGTGGACGTCGGAGACGGCGAGGTTGAGGCCTTTGGCCCCGGTGGGGGGAACGACATGGGCGGCGTCTCCGGCGAGGTGGAGCCGACCGACCTGCATCGGCTCGCTCACCAGGCTGTGGAGCGGGGTGATCGATCTCTCAATGGAGGGTCCGGTGATCAGATTGTCGCCCACGGTCGCCGGCAGCCGGGTGCGCAGCTCGTCCCAGAACCTGTCGTCTGGCCATTCCTCGAGGTCGGTGTCCATCGGACACTGGAGGTAGTAGCGGCTCAGCTGCCGACTTCGCATCGAGCAGAGGGCGAAACCGTTGGGATGGTTGGCATAGATCAACTCGTCGCAGACCGGTGGGGTGGCCGCCAGGATGCCCAGCCAGCCGAAGGGGTAGTCCGTTGCGTACCGTCTGACCGCCGGCAGATAGGACGAACACACTCCGTGCGAACCGTCGCAACCGGCGACGAAGTCGGCCCCGAAGGTGGTCGATTCGCAACCAACCGAGTAGGTCAGCCGGGGGCGATCGGATTCCAGGTCGTGAAGGGCGACATCCTCCGCTTCGAACACCATCGCCCCCCCGGCGGCATCCCGGGCCTCGTAGAGATCCGTCTGTACCTGGGTCTGCCCGTAGATCGTCACCGCCTTGCCCGTACGGGCGGCGAGATCGATCCGGATCACCCGCCCGCCAGCGGCGAGGTTCACGCCGGTGTGGCGCAAGCCCTCACGGTCGATGCGATCACCGAGTCCGTGTGCCGCCAGCAGGTCGACGGTCCCTTGCTCCAGCACCCCCGCCCTGATCCGGCCCAACACGTAGTCTCGGCTCCGCCTCTCCAGCACCACGCTCTCGATGCCGTGGGATTCGAGGAGGTGTGCCAGCAACGTTCCCGCCGGCCCGCCCCCCACGATCGCCACCTGAGTGTCGGCCACGCCGGCAGCCTATCCACCGCCTTCTCCTGGTCGGGTGGGTCAGGGCAACAGCACGTACTCGAACTCGGTGGGCTGGTTGTTGATGCCGCGGCTGGGCGGGGCGATCCAGGAGGCGAACCGCCCGGGCTCGACCTCGGGCTCCATGAGGGCGTCGATCAGAGCCTTGTCATCGGGGGTGGGGAGCCACTCGGCTGCGGAGGCGGCGAACTCGTCGGCGGTGATCACCTTCCCGTCGGGGGTGACCTCGATCGGGCCGAACTCGCCGATGGCGCGGTTGAAGGCGACGTGGGGCAGGGTGATCTCGAAGTCGATCCCGTGGCTGGCGATCTCACGGTTCCAACGCCTGATACCACCCAGGCAGTCCTCAATGAAGTCGTCCCGGAGCCGGGCATTGAGGCCATTGAGGGCGGGAACCGCGACGGCCTGGAGCTCGCCGTCGACCAGCTTGGTGACCGGATAGGTGTCACCCCGCAACTGGTGATCGTCGTCGATCCGGTCCTCGTGATACCGCCCCTTGATACCGGCATTGAACGACCCGGCGGCGTTGGTGGACTCTTCTGACCCGAACAGGTCAAGGGTGAGGGAGTAGTGCAGGTTGGTCTTGCGCTGGATGGTGGGTAGGTCGATCACTCCCAGTTTGCGCACCGCCTCGACGTCGTAGGGGTCTTCGATCCCGGTTTCAGCCATGGCGCGGGCGGTGGCCTCCACGATCCGCTTCACCCCGGTGTACCCGACGAACATGTGATGCGCCTCCTCGGCCAGCATGAACCGGCAGGTGCGCGACAGCGGGTCGAACCCGGACTGAGCCAGAGCTTCCAGCTGCATCTTGCCGTCCCGGTCCGTGAAGTAGGTGAACATGAAGAAGGAGAGCCAGTCGGGGGTCTCCTCGTTAAAGGCACCCAGCATGCGTGGCTGCTCCTCGCTCCCCGACTGGCGGCGGAGCAGATCGTCGGCTTCGTCTCGCCCGTCCCGCCCGAAGTACCGGTGGAGGAGGTAGACCATCGCCCACAGGTGCCTTCCCTCCTCGACGTTGACCTGGAACAGGTTGCGCATGTCGTACAACGAGGGGGCGATCGAGCCCAGATGTCGTTGCTGTTCGACCGAGGCCGGCTCGGTGTCTCCCTGGATCACGATGAGGCGGCGCAGCATCGCTCGGTACTCGCCGGGCACCTCCTTCCAGACGGGCTCGCCGAGGTGCTCGCCGCAGGGAATGACTCGATCTTCGACCTCGGGGGCGAGCAGGATCCCCCACCGGTACTGAGGCATCTTCACGTACCCGAACTTGGCCCAGCCCTCCTTTTCGACGCTGATGGCCGTGCGCAGGTAGACGTCGGCCATCTGGAAACCCTCGGGCCCCATCGACATCCACCAGTCGATGTACCCGGGGTGCCACCCCTCCAGCGCCCGTTGCAGGCGGGCATCCTCGGCCAGCCCGACGTTGTTGGGAATCAGGGTCTCGTAGTCGATGTCCTGCCAGCTCATCACACCCTCCTCTGGTCGTACTCGGGGCGGATGCCCGACCCGTAGCGTTTCAAGGCGCCGGCGTCGCCCGAAGCGTTGGGGCGCTGGAACACCCAGTTCTGCCACGCGGTGAGCCGCCCGAAGATCTTGGTCTCCATGGTCTCGGGACCGGAGAACCGCAGGTTGGCCTCCAGCCCGGTGAGGCCGTCGGGCGAGAACGACGCCCGCTCCTCGATCATCAGCCGCAACTCGTCGTCCCAATCGAGATCGTCCATGGCGTCGGTGACGACACCGGCATTCGCCGCCACCTCGGCGTTGAGTGTCTCGCCGATAGCGGCCTCGGCCATCTCCAGCCCCTCATCGTCGCCCCAGAACCGGGTCTGCAGGCGGGTCAGCCCGTTCGACATTGGCAGGAGACCGCGGCTGGCGTCGGTGAACGCCAGGTAGGCCACCGAGCCTCCCTCGCCCCCCCAGGTGCCGGCCAGCATGTACGAGCGGTCGGCGGCCAGAGTGAGGTCGGCGAGGTTGCCCCCGAAACAGCTCTCCGGCTCGATGAGGGCGATGATGGTTCGGGAGGTGACGTCCAGGCGGCGCAACACACGAGCCCACAACAGAGCCACCTCGCGTACCAACCAGTGGTCCAGGTTCCTGGCGACGAAGGCGTCGTGGGTGAGCACGGCGTCGAGATCGCCCTTCGAGCGCACCAGCCAGGTACCGATCTCGAGCTCGTTGAGTCGCAGATGGAGGATGGCGTCATCCAGTTCCCGGGCCAGCGCCAGGGGCCAGTACGTGGCTCCCTGGGTCACCGCCTGCTCGGGGTCTGTCGGGGCGGCGGTCTGCGGGCCTTGGAGAAGCAGCGACGCCGTTCTCGGGCGGCGGTCGATCTCCACCTGGAGACACGAGTAACGGATCGTGTCGCCGTCGATGGTACGGTCGAGGTCCGTCAGCTCGACACCGGTCCCGTCCCGGGGACGGTCGGACGCCTCGGCGAAGGCGCGAGCACGATCGGCTACCGCCTCGGCGAAGGAAGGGGCGGGAGCCAGTTCGTCGACCAGCTTCCAATCGACGGCCTTCTGGCCCTTCAGACCCTCCTCGAAGGTACAGAAGATATCGGCGCGGTCGCGCCGAACGTGGCGCTTGTCGGTGAGACGGGTCAGGCCGCCGGTCCCAGGCAGGACACCGAGAAGGGGCAGTTCCGGCAGGGCCACCGAAGCCCGCCGATCATCGATGAGCATGATGTGATCGGTGGCCAGGGCGAGTTCGTAACCTCCACCGGCGGCGTTGCCGTTGATGGCCGCCAGGTAATGCTGGCCCGAATTGGCCGAGGCGTCCTCGATCCCGTTACGGGTCTCGTTGGTGAACTTGCAGAAGTTGACCTTGAGAGCATGAGGGGCGGTGGCCAGCATGCCGATGTTGGCTCCGGCGCAGAACACGCGATCCAGGGCCGAGCCGATCACCACCGCCCCCACCTGCGGGTACTCGAACCGCAGCCGCAGCACGGCGTCGGCGAGCTCGATATCCACCCCCAGGTCGTAGGAGTTGAGCTTCATCTCGTAGCCGGGATTGATCCCCCCATTCGGATCGACGGCCATGTTGAGGTAGGCGACCCGCCCCACCACCTCCAGCTTCCAGTGCCGGTACCGCTCGGGGTGGGTCCGAAAGTCGATCATGGTCAGGCACATATTAGACTGACCGGTCAGTCAGTTCAACCCGTGTGCAGGAGCCGGTCGAGGGCGGCCAAGCACAGTTCCTTGTACTCGCCGTGACAGGTCCGCCAATCGCCCCGTTGCAGCCATTGGAGGAACATGCCCTCGATCACGGCCCGCATCTGGACCGCGGTCAGAGCCGGGTCCACGACATCGAAGATTCCCTGGGAGACCCCGGTGGCGATCAGGTCGGCGTAGAGGCTGTCGATGATGTGGCGACCCCGATCGCCGAACTCCTCGAATCCGGGCGACCGGGTCTGGTGCTCCACCCCGTCCAGATAGAACCGGAAGAAGTCGTGGTTGGCCTCGGGATCGATCCAGATGGCGTCGACCACGTTGGCCAGGGTCCGGTTCTCATCGCCGCTCGCCAGCTGGCGGCGGATGCGTTCGGCGGTTGCCTCGAGCACCCACTGCATCGCCTCCAGGACCATCGAGTCCTTGGTGGCGAAGTGATACAGCAACAGCCCCTTGGAAACTCCCGCTTCGGCGGCGATCTTCTGTAGCGGAACCCGGTGCACCCCGTCCCGGGCCATCACCCGATACACCGTCCGGATCAACTCCGACCGGCGATCGGTGGGGCGGACGGCGGCGCCATCGGTCACGACCCGGAGACTAACTGACTGAACGGTCAGACCGATCAGGCGGGCGAGCCGTCGTCCCGCTACTTCAGCAACAGGCGTTCGATGCGGCGGGAGGCCACTAGGGCACCGACCAGCCCCATCGCCACCAGCACGGCGACGTGACCCAGCAGGCTCCAGTCGAGCACGCCAAGGGTGAGCCCGCGGACCAAGTCGGTCCCGTGGTACAGCGGCGAGAACCGGGCCACGGCCTGCAGCCAATCGGGGTACACCGCCATCGGGTAGAACGTGGCCGAAAACAGGAACAGGGGGAGGGTGACGAGCGACACCAGGTCAAAGTCCTGCCAGGATTTCATGAAGGTGGTGGCGGCCATGCCAACGGCGGCGAAGGCGAAGCCGATGAGGAGGGCGGCGGGGAGGGCCAGCAACCCCCACAACGACGGCATGAGCCCCATCGCCAGCATCACCGCCAGGAAGCACGCCGAGTAGATGGCACCTCGCATCAGCGACCAGGTGATCTCGCCGGTAGCGACGTCGCCGGGACCGAGCGGGGTCGCCAGCACGGCGTCATAGGTCTTGGCCCAGCGCAGCTTAAAGAAGATGTTGATGGTCGACTCGTACACGGCGCCGTTCATCGCCGACGCCGCCAGCATGGCCGGGGCGACGAACTCGGCATAGGACACCGCCCGTCCGCCACCGATGGCGATGTCGCCCACCAGCACCCCGATACCGACACCGACCCCGAACAGGTAGAACAGCGGCTCGAAGAACCCGGAGAAGATGATGACCCAGGCGCGCCGGTACACCAACAGGTTGCGCTCCACCAACCGCAGCGACCGTCTGCTGCCCAGCGCTGCCGGTGGGATCACCCGGCCCACCAGCGTGCCCGAGGTCACTTCTCCAACCTCCTGCGGAAGTTGCGCCGGGCGAGCACCGTGCCCAGCACCACCCAGGCCACTAGGTAGCCGACGTGGGTGATGACCGCCCACTGCGTTTCGGTGCCGAGGGCGGTGGCCCGGGCAAGCTCCACCCCGTGCCACAGCGGGGTGGCGTACGCCACCGGTTGGATCCAGCCGGGGAGCTGGGTGATGGGAAAGAACGTCCCCGAGAAGAGGAACATGGGGATGATGGCGAAGCGGAACATCGAGCTGAGCCCGAAGTCGCTGTCCAGCGACGAGGTGAAGGCGGTGACGGCGGCGGCGAACGCCAGCCCCACCAGGGCCGCCGGGAGGCTTGCCGCCAGCGCGGCGGCCACGCCAGATGCGCCGAGCAGCACCATGGCGGCGGCGAAGGCGCCGACGGTCATCAGCACCCGGATCAGCACCCAGGCGAGGTGGCCGGCGAGCAGGTCGGTCACCCCCACCGGGGTGGCCAAGGCAGCGTGGTAGGTCTTGGTCCACTTCAGCCCGGCGAGCACCGGGTAGGAGGCGTCCCCGGCGGCGGTCTGCATCGCCGCCGCCGCCAGCAGCCCCGGGGCCAGGTATGCCAGGTAGGGGACTCCGGCCAGTGGGGTCGGCCCCGAGCCCCCGTCCACCAGGGTCCCCAGTCCGAGACCCATCGCCGCCAGGTACAGCACCGGGTTGAGGAACGTCGATATCAGGCTGCCCCGCCAGGTGTGCCGGTACACCCGAGCGTGCGTCTCGAACACCCGCAGGCTGGTGGAGAGTGCCACCGTCAGTCGATCAGGCTGCGGCCGGTGAGCTTCAGGAAGACGTCCTCGAGGGTGCTGCGCCGCACCACCACCGCCTCCGGCTGGATGCCGCGCCCGTGCACGTCGGAGACGGTGGCATCGCCGTCGTCGGAGTACAGCAGCACCCGGTCGGCCAGCAGCTCGGAGCGTTTGGCCAGCCCGTTGAGGCGGTCGACCAGGGTCTCCTGGACCCCGACCGGGAAGCGCAGCTCCACCACCTCTCGGGTGGAATGGTCGGCGATGAGCTGGCGGGGGCTGCCCTCGGCGACGATGCCACCCCGATCCATCACCACCAGCCGGTCGCACAGCTGCTCGGCCTCGTCCATGTAGTGCGTGGTGATGATCAGGGTGACCCCCTGCTGCTTGAGCCGGTACAGCCGATCCCACAGCACGTGGCGCGCCTGGGGGTCGAGCCCGGTGGTGGGCTCGTCGAGGATGAGCAGGTCGGGCTGGTTGATCAGCGAGCGGGCGATGGTGAGGCGCCGCTTCATCCCCCCCGACAGCGAGTCGACCTTGGAGGTTCGCCGCTCGGTGAGCTGGGCGAACTCCAGCAGCTCGTCGATGCGGGGTCGGAGGACCCGGCGGGGAAGATCGAAGTAGCGCCCGTAGATGAGCAGGTTCTCTTCCACCGGCAGCTCACCGTCGAGGTTGTCCTCTTGGGGAACCACCCCCAGCCGGGCTCGGATCGCCGGGCCGTCCGTCGCCGGATCCAGCCCGAGCACCCGCAGGTGCCCGGAGGTGACCGGCGACACGGCACCGATCATGCGCATTGTCGACGACTTACCGGCGCCGTTGGGGCCGAGAAACCCGAACGCCTCCCCTTGGCGCACCTCGAAGTCGATGGC
>JACDBE010000111.1 GCA_013695075.1 Acidimicrobiia bacterium | reverse complement strand
ACCACCACCACCAAGCCCCCCAAGGTCAAGAACAAGGCCTACCAGGCGGAGGTGGTTCGGCTCCAGGAGGAGTTCGTCAAGGTACAGGAGTGGGTCAAGGAGACCGGGGCGCGCATCGTCGTGCTCTTCGAAGGTCGAGACGCCGCCGGCAAGGGCGGCACGATCAAGACCATCACCCAGTACCTGAGCCCCCGGGTGGCGCGGATTGTCGCCCTCCCCGCACCCACCGAGCGGGAGCGCACCCAGTGGTACTTCCAGCGCTACGTGGAGCACCTGCCCGCTGGCGGGGAAATGGTGCTCTTCGACCGCTCCTGGTACAACCGAGCGGGTGTGGAAAAGGTGATGGGGTTCTGCACCGCCGACGAGCACCGCCAGTTCATGCACCAGGCGCCGATCTTCGAGCGGATGCTGGTCGAGGACGGCATCCTGCTGCGCAAATACTGGTTCTCGGTCAGCGACGCCGAGCAGCAGCGGCGGTTCCGGTCTCGGCTGGAGGATCCCATGAAGCAGTGGAAGCTGTCTCCGATGGATCTGGAGTCGATCACCCGCTGGGAGGACTACTCCCGGGCCAAGGACGGGATGCTGGTGCACACCGACACCAGGGACGCCCCGTGGTACGTGGTGGAGAGCGACGTCAAGAAGCACGCCCGGCTCAACATGATGTCCCACCTGCTGTCCTCGATCCCCTACCACGAGATCCCCAGCGCCAGGATCGAGATGCCAGAGCGGCCCGCCTCCAAGGGCTACATCAGACCGCCGCGAGAGTCGTGCACGTACGTCCCCGACCACGTCGCCTCGTTGCTGAACGGTCCCGGCGCCTGAACCAACCGGCCGCCGTGAACGCATAGCAAGTGACCACGCCAGGGTGACGAAGCGGTGAAGGCGCTGCCTAGTTTCGGGAACCCAGCATCGCCAGGAGTTTCTCGGAGGTTGGTCCGGGCGGAGTCGGCCCGGGTCAACAACCGTGCCTACCGGGAGGCGACGTCGCCGGCGGGCTGTCGTACCACCGCGGCGTAGCTGCCGGCGCCGAGCAGCGTCGCAGCATCGATGTTTCGATCGCCCAGGATGAGCCGTTGCAGGTCGCCACTGTCCGGGTCGAACTCGACGTCGTCGATGGCGCCCAGATCGAAGCCGGCATCGCTCAGGACGCGCTGGCCGACCAGGTCGCCGGACTCGTCGAGGGCATCGCCGGGTTGACGAACGGTCTCCTGGGATCGGATGGTGACGGCGTCCGGGCCGAAGCCCTGCACGTCGTCCCAGCGCAGGATCGAGCCGCCCTTGTACTTGCCGATCCGGAGGGCATGGATGCGATGCATGGCGGCATCGACAACGAATCCGTCGACCCGGCCAATCTCGGCGGCGCTGCCGGTGTCGAGCACCGGCCGATGGCGGCACTCGCTGAAACGCATCACATCTCCCCCCGCAGCCGGGAGCGGAACCCGTCGATGGCCTCCCCGAAACCGGCCAGGTCATCGGCGACATAGTCGACGGCGGCTGCCGGCACCACCACCACCTGGTTGGACGCCGCCAGCGTCTCTGGGCGGGGGACAAACAACCGCCGCCCCTGGCGACCATGGATGGGCTCGAAGGTGGGGGCCGGTTCCATCTCATAACCGACGACCCTGGCCGAACCGGCGGACACCTCGACGACCGCATCTACCACCCGGCCCAGCTCGACACCGCCGTCGGTGATGACCTTGTCACCCAACACGTCGCCGTCCCCATGCTCGGAGGTGGCGTGGCCGGCGGCGAGGGGCTCGAAGGACAGGGCGGCCTGGTCGGCGATGATGACGGCGTCGGGTCCCAGCGCCACCACTTCCCGCCACGGCAGCACCTCCCGGAGCCGGCCACCGAACATACCCCGCTTGGCCAGCGTGAACCCTACGACATCGCCGTCGCTACCGGAGAACACCACATCGCGCACCTGGGCGACATCGTCGCCGCCCAGGGTGACCACCGGTCGTTCCACGATCTCGCTGGCTCGCAGCAGCAGGTTCACTGGCTGGTCCCCTTCATCGGCCCCCGGCCCTGTCACGGGCCCTTCCTCTTGACAACGGCGCCTCCCCGCCGCCGCCGGCGCTGCAACACGGCGAAGGCGGCAACGAGGAGCACCAAAGCCGCAACGACCGCCAGAACCACCCAGACGACATCCACGACAGCTCCTTGGTCCGCTGCAATGCCCCCCGGCCTTCACGACACCGAGGCCTTCCGAACCGAGCCGTCGGCGCCTCGGTCAGGGTAGTGGTCCGCCGCCGGGAACACCGGCGGCGGTTGACAAAATCCGGGACGGTTTCAGTCCCGGTCCATCTTGTCCTTCACCGTGTCGACGGCGTCGCCGACCTTGTCTTTGGCGTTCTCGGCGGCTTCCTTGATATCGGCTCCCACCTGGTCGGCCTTGCCTTCGCGCTGCAGGTCCTCGTTGTCGGTGAGATCACCGACGGCTTCCTTGGCGCGGCCCTTGGCCTCGTCGAATGTGCTTCCCATCGTCCCGCACTCCCTCTGTGGTTGTTGGCGACTGAATCCGTCGCTGCCGCGTACGTACCCTCTTGCCCTGTGCGGCAAACCCGGTGCGGAGAGGAGAATCGCGGCGAGGTTGGGCGCCGCGCCGACCGGGTAAGCCGATGGGGAATCGAGCGACGACAATCGGGGAGAACACCGGCTCGCCAGGAGTTGAGGCGGTGCCGAGGACCAGGTGAGGAGGCCCGTCTTCCGTGAGGTGGCAACCGCCATCCGACAAGATTCACCGTCCTCCCTGTCGCCCCAGTGGGGAGGGGAGATGATCGACCGGTTGCGCAAGTGGGCGGACAGCCGGCCGTGGCTCGGCTTCGTGCTCAAGGTGCAGGATCGGTTCAGCGAGGTGAACGGCGGACCCATGGCGTCGGCGCTCACCCTGGCGTCGTTCCTGTCGATCTTTCCGCTGATCCTGGTAGGGATCGCCGTGCTC
>JACDBE010000080.1 GCA_013695075.1 Acidimicrobiia bacterium | reverse complement strand
GCTCCGCGGTTGAGGCCGGGATATGAGTGGAGGACGGCGGTTGGGGGCTGTGTCTCGGACGGGCTGGGGATCAGCCCTCCGTCTGGTCTGCGCGCTCGTTGGGGTCGTTGGCCGGGTTGGCGGCGGGTCCGCCGTCGCACTCAGCACCGGTCGCGGCATCGATGCCGTCTTCGCAGTCGACGCCATCGACCTCGTCGACCTCGGTGCCGTCTGCTTCCTCCGCGTCGTTCGGCTCGTTGGGGTCGTTGGCCGGGTTGGCGGCGGGTCCGCCGTCGCACTCAGCACCGGTCGCGGCATCGATACCGTCGACGCAGTCCACGCCGGGGGTCTCTTCGCTGCTGCCGGGCGGCGTGGAGGTGTTCCCGCCGCCGGTGACGGCGCCGGCGACGCTGAAGGTGCCGATGGTGAGTCCGACGACAATGGCGGCGGTGTACGCGAGGCGTCGTCCTCGTCTCGGGGTGGTGGTGGGGCTCATGCGGGCGTCCTTTCGGGTCGGGGTTGATGCACCCGCAGTATCGACGGTGGGTGCTGGACCCACGCTGAACGATGCTGAATGCGCTGCCAGCCTCGGGACGGCGGCATCCGCACCGGCGGGGCGATTCCTTAGGTGTTCAGCGGGCGTCCAGCCAGAGCGTGCGACGATGGCATAGCGTCTGCGTCGAGAGGACTGTTGTCGTGGCCCGGGTGTTGGTGATCGAGGATGAGAAGCGGGTCGCGGCAGCGGTTCGGCGGGGTCTCGAGGCGAGCGGATTCGCGGTGGATGTCGCACTGGACGGCAACGAAGGGCTGTGGATGGCGTCGGAGCGTGACTTCGACGTCATCGTCCTGGATGTGATGCTGCCGGGTGTGAACGGCTACCGGGTGTGCGAGCAGCTCCGGGACGCAGGGAACTGGACGCCGATCCTGATGCTGACGGCGAAGAACGGGGAATATGACGAAGCCGAGGCGCTGGACACCGGCGCCGACGATTTCCTGAGGAAGCCGTTCTCGTACGTCGTGTTGACGGCGCGGCTGCGGGCGCTGTTGCGGCGGGGCGCACGCGAGCGTCCCACGGTGATCGAGGTCGCCGGGCTCCGGCTCGACCCGGCATCGAGGCGGGTGTGGCGAGACGAGACCGAGGTCGTGTTGACCTCGCGTGAGTTCTCGGTCCTGGAGTTCCTGTTGCGGCGGGCCGGTGAGGTGGTCACGAAGACCGAGATCCTCGAAGCGGTCTGGGACTACGAGTTCGAGGGCGATCCCAATAACGTCGAGGTGTATGTGAAGCGATTGCGCCGCAAGATCGACCAGCCGTTCGGCACCACGACGATAACGACGATTCGCGGCGCCGGCTATCGCGTCGAAGGGCGTCCGTGAGCGTGCGCCGGCGCTCGATCCGTGCTCGGACGACTGTCGGCGCGACGGTCATCGTCGCGGTGGCGATGGTGGCCGGGAGTTGGTTCCTCGTCGATCAGCAACGTCACGCGCTCTTGGGGAGTGTCGAGACGACCGCCCGGCTCCGGGTCGATGATCTGGTTGCTGAGCTCGGCGACGGGACGGTGCCCGAGGCGGTGTCGGTGCCGTTCGAGGACGAGTCCTTCGCGCAGATCGTCGACGACGCGGGCCTCGTGGTCCGGGCCAGCCCAAACATTGAGGGGGAGCCTCGGGTGGCTCGTTTCGTTCCGCCCTTGGATCGCTACGAGTCTCGTTCGCTGCCGGAAACGCCGGTTGGTGATTCGTCGTTCCGGGTCGTCGCGCGCCGCGTGGACGTCCCCGCGGGGACGCTCGTCGTGTACGTGGGGCAGAGCCTCAAGCCGGTCACCGAGGGAACCCGGGCGCTGGTGCGTTCGCTGTTGCTCGGTGTGCCGCTGTTGTTGGCTGTGGTCGCGGGGATGACGTGGATCGTGGCGGGCCGTGCGTTGCGGCCGGTCGACGCAATGCGGGCCGAGGTCGATTCGATCGGTGAGCGGGAGCTGCACCGACGGATCGCCGATCCGGGTACGGGTGACGAGGTGGCCCGGCTGGCGCGGACGATGAACGCGATGTTGGGCCGGCTCGATGGCGCAGCTGATCGACAGCGCCGGTTCGTCGCCGATGCGAGTCACGAGTTGCGCTCGCCGCTGACGGGTATCCGGGCGCAGCTCGAGGTGGATCTCGCCCATCCGGAACATGCGGACTGGCAGAACACCGAGCACGAGGTGCTGCAGGACACGATGCGCCTCCAGCGGTTGGTGGACGATCTCCTCATCCTGGCTCACGCCGAGGGAGTTGATGCTCCGGTGCGGGTGCAGGTCGTCGATCTGGACGATCTGGTGCTTCGCGAGGTACGCCGTGTGCGTCAGCGGGGTGCCGTCACGATCGATGCGTCCGCGGTGCGGGCGGTTCAGGCGCTGGTCGATCCCGACGCCATGGCCCGCGTTGTGCACAATCTGCTCGACAACGCGGAGCGTCATGCCCGCTCATCAGTGTCGATCACCCTCGACGAGGTCGATGGCGGCGTCGAGCTGACGGCCAGCGATGACGGACCGGGGATCCCGTCGGCCGATCGGGACCGGGTGTTCGAGCGCTTCGCCCGGGCGGATGAGGCCCGCGGCCGAGACGCGGGCGGCACGGGCCTGGGTCTCGCGATCGCCCGGGAGATCATCACCGCGCACGGGGGCACGCTGCGGGTACTCGACACGGTTGGTGGTGCGGCGTTCCAGCTGCGGTTGCCGACGTCCTGATCCGGTCGCGGGTCCGGCCGGCTCAGCGTGGGTGTGGGTGGTCGTACGGGCACGATCTCGAACTCGGGGCGAGGTCCGGTGTGGGCGACGACGAGTCGACCTCTGCACGCTTCGATCAGGCGGCGGGCGAGGGGCAGTCCGAGTCCGTGGCTGGCGTGGGACGGTCGAGCCGTGGTCGGGTCGTCGGAGATCCCCAGATCCCGAGCCAATCCGGCGATCGGATGCTTGCGGTTCCCCTCCTCATCGAGCTCCCGGGCCAGCTCCACGGCACGACGCCGGAACTCCGCTGGATGACGTGCAGGCACGGTTCTCCTCTCCGCAGGGCCCAAGGCCCCACACGGTAGGTGTCCGGAGAAGCGGGGGGAGTCCAGGGGAGGTCTGTGGATGGCTGGGCGTCGACCCGTACCCGGTTGGTGGGGACCACGGAGTAGGGCGACCTGGTCAGCGTTCCGCTGGCCTTGGCACCAACGATCGACAATTCTACGACGCTGGATCGTAGAATACGAGATAGGAGCTGAGATGATCGTGTGCCGCCGAGCCAAGCATCATGGGAGCCGGGTTCCACTGGTGAGCTCATCGGCGGCCCGCACAAGGGGGGCGGCGCCCGGACGCGTAGTGGTGGTGTGGTGGCTCCTTGAGATGGGGCTGGGGAGAGGCCGGTTCGTGGCTGCGGTGCTGGGAGGGGTCCTGGTGTTAGTCGGATGCGCTGAGGCTGCTGTGACGGAGACCACCCAGCCACCGGGCACCTTGCCAGAGGGTATGCCCACCGTCGAGGATATCCCGCCACCGCCGGAGCTGGACCCGGTAGCGGTGACGGAGGGCGAGGTGCTCTACCAGGCCCAGTGTGCTACCTGCCACGGTCGCGATCTGTCGGGTCACCCGGATTGGATGACCCCCAACGAGGATGGCTCTTTCAAGCCGCCACCCCATGACGACTCCGGGCACACCTGGGACCACTCCGACCAGCTCCTTCTCAAGATCGTCCGCGACGGTGGTGACTTCTCTCAGACCCGGATGCCCACGTTCGGGCACCTCCTCGACGACGACGAGATCCTCGCCATCTTGGAGTTCTTCAAGGCGGGTTGGGGACCTGAGGAGCGAGAGTTCCAGTGGCGGGTCACCTGGCAGGAACAGCAACGCGACAGATGACATGAACTCAGGGGTGGGTCCACGAGCGGGTGGGAGCCCCCGATGAGTCTCGGGTACGACTTGGTGTTCGGATAGGCCCAACAGGCATCTCCACGTAGGGTGCCTACTATGGCATGTCGTAGTGCAACGGAAGATAGGTGCTAGCGGACATGTCTCGGCGGCGGAGGAGCGCCGGGTTGGTCTCACCCCTCAGGCTCGCCGGATCCCGAGGGCCCGCCCCGGGGCCTGGCCTGCAGGCCCCGCCCGGCCCGCCTCGCTTCCCCGTGCTCGGTCTGGTGATCGCCGCGGTGCTGGCGCTGCTCGCCGTGGGGTGGATCGCTCGCTCAGCCCCGGTGGGGGATGGTCCGGTGGTACCGGCCGGCGCGATCGCCGACGCTCCTCCGCAACTCACCGTGGTGGGCACCGATCCTCCGGGTGGAGTGGTCGAGGGGGTTGGCGACCCGGCGCCGGACCTCATTCTGGAGCTGTTCGATGGATCGATCTTTAGCCTTGCGGGTCATCTGATCGACGACGGGCGGCCGGTGGTGATGAACTTCTGGGCATCGTGGTGTGTACCCTGCCGCGAGGAGATGCCGGCCATCGATGCGGTCGCCGGTCGCCGCTCCGACGTCTTCTTCCTCGGGGTGGCGGTTCTCGATGACGAGGAAGCGGCCCGGAGCTTCACCGAGGAGATCGGGGTCTCCTTCCCACTCGGCTTCGACGCCGGCGGCGACATCGCCCTGGCCTACCCCAGCCTGGGTCTCCCCACTACCTGGTTCATCACCGCACACGGCACCATTGCCCATCGATGGATAGGGCAGCTCAGCCAAGAACAACTCGAGGAGCTGATCGACGCCCATCTGACCGGATGAGGACCGGATCTTCATGACCGCAAGGTGCGGCGTCGCTCCTCGAATTCCTTGCGGTCGATCTCGCCTTGGGCGTACCGCTCCTCGAGAATCCGCAATGCTGAAGGCTCCGACCCCTCGCTGCCGCGGCCACCGCCGCCGCGTTCGCCGAGCGCCCGCACCAACATCATCACTCCCACCACCAGGAGAACGGCGAACACCAGCCACACGGCCATCATGCTGCCACCCCACATCTGGTCCATCATCCGCTCAGCGTCCTTTCCGTTCCTAGCCGGTTCCGATCAGCCACCGCAACCGGGTAGGCGTGGAGCGAGACGGCCGGGACGCCACGGCCAGGGACGTTCACCCACCGCTCATGTCCTTCATCGTGCCACCATCCATCATCCCGTCGCCCATCATCCCGCCGTTGGTGGCGGCCATCATCGCGACGCATTGCTCCATCGTCTCGTCGGCGCCCGGGATCTGGTGCATCCGGGCGGCTGTGCCCGGGCCGGGCATGGCGTCCATCGCTTCGTGGGTCTGGGGGACCGGGTCTGCCCCGTGGGGGGTCATTGCCAACGCTGGGCCGTACACCAGGATCCCGGTCAATCCCACCACCGTCAGCGACGCTCCCAGCACGATGCGAGATCTGCGTGACATCAACACAACCGTACTTCGGACC
>JACDBE010000069.1 GCA_013695075.1 Acidimicrobiia bacterium | reverse complement strand
GGGTCGTTCCTCCAGTCGGTGGCTGCCGGGTGGCTGATGCTCGAGTTGACCGGGTCGCCGCTGTGGGTGGCGGCGATGTCGGCCACCACCACGCTCCCCCTGCTGTTCTTCGCCCTCCACGCCGGTGCCTTGGCCGACATCGTCGACAAGCGCAAGCTGCTGCTTGCGGCCCAGGTGGTGATGGGATCGTCGGCGGTGGCGATGGCGGTGCTGCATGCCCTCGACCGGCTGCCGGCAGCGGCACTGCTCGCCCTGGGGCTGTTGCTGGGCACCGGGCTCGCCTTCAACCTCCCCGCCTGGCAGGCAATGGTCCCCGACCTGGTCCCCCGCGGCATGGTGGCCAGCGCCGTCGCCCTCAACTCGGTGGCCTTCAATGTGGCCCGAGCGGTAGGCCCGGCGATGGGTGGGCTGGTGGTGGCCATCTGGGGACCGGCAACCGCCTTCGGCCTCAACGCCCTCAGCTACCTGGGGGTGATCGGGGTGATCCTGACCATGGGAGGCGCCTTCCGCGCCGAGGAGACCACCTCTGTGGGGAGCGCCGTCGCCACCGGGATCCGCTTCGCCCGCTACACCCCGGTATTCCGCCGCCTCCTAGGGATAGCCGCCGGGTTCGCCGTCACCTCGGCCGCCATCCAGGCGGTCCTTCCCAACCTCACCAGGGACGCCCTGGGCGGTGGCGAGACGATGTACGGGGTGCTGCTGGGATCGATGGGTCTGGGCGCCTTGGCGGGGGCGTTCACCCGGCCCGGGCTCGGCGCCCGGCTCGGCGGCAGGATGGTGCCGCTGTCGATGATCGGGTTCGGGCTGGCCGGGATCGGGGTGGGTGTCGCCCCCACCCCGGTGCTGGCGGCGCTGGCCATCGCCGTCAGCGGGCTGTTCTGGGTGTGGACCCTCTCGACCCTCAACGCCACCGTCCAGCTGCTGGCCCCTCCCTGGGTGCGGGGCCGGGCGATGAGCCTGTACATGCTGGCCTTCACCGGGATCCTGCCGCTGGGAGCCCTTGCCGCCGGTGGTCTCGGCGAGGGCTTCGGGTCGGCAACAGCCATCACGGTGATGTCGGCGGTGGGTGTGGTGCTGGGGATGGCCACCGCCCGGCTGCGCATCCCGTCGCTCGACGAGGTGGCCGATATCGAACACGAGGGGGACTTCACCCCGTCGCCCCATGCCATTGCCGTTGCGGGGAGCCCGGTGCTGGTGCTCAACACCTGGGTGATCGCCGATGACGACCTGGAGGCGTTCCTGGAAACGATGAACCAGCTGCGGCTGGTCCGGCTGCGCACGGGAGCGCTGCGCTGGCGGCTGTACCGCAACGTCGACGAGGTGCACCGCATGACCGAGATGGTGATCCTCGGCTCGTGGCAGGAGCATCTCGCCCAGCACCGCCGGCTCGATGCGGCGGCGGCGCAGCTGCTCCGCTCGGCCCGAGCATTCGACACCGACGGAGGGCCGACCACCCGTCATCTGGCCGCCATCGACGTCACCGACCTCGATCGCCTCCCCGATTGGGAGCAACTGACCCCGCTGGTCGACGACGTGGCAGCACCGTGAACGGTCCAGTTGTCCCAAGGGGAACCGATGGTGCGGATCGGACGTCGAACCAACATGCGCCGTCGCCTCGCCGCCGCCGCCCTTGCAATGATCCTCGCGGCATGTGGATCCGACGGTGCGGAGACACCGGGGACGACAGCTCCAGCTCAGGCTGCCGCGCCGTCATCAACCACTCCTGACCCGCTGGAGCCGGTAGCGCTGGTGGCCAGCCTCGGTGTCGAGCGCTCGCCCATCAAACCCGCGGCCCCGGTGACCGACCTGGTCGCCGGTTTCAACAACGCCGGGTTCGACCTATGGCACACCCAGCCCGTCACGGACAACGCCGTGTTCAGTCCGGCAAGCATCGGCCACGCCCTCCTCATGGCCCGCGCCGCCGCCGACGACACCACCGGCGCCGCCATCGACGCCGCCTTCACGTTGCCCGTCGGAACGACTGCGCATCAGGCATGGAACGCGATCGATCAACAGCTACGACATACCGGCTCCGACGATGTGACGATCACCATTGCCGATCGGATCTGGCCACGAATCGGTCTGCGGGCCGACCAGGCGTGGATCGACCTCCTCGCCGCCGAGCACGGCGCCGACGTCGAAGCCCTCGACCTTGCCGGAGATCCCGAAGGCAGCCGCAACGTCATCAACGACTGGGTCGGCGAGCAGACCCAGCAGCTGATCCCCGAACTGCTGTCGCCCGGGTCCATCCATCCGAACACGTTGCTCGTCTTGACAGACGCCGTCTACTTCGAGGCCCGTTGGCAGACCCCGTTCGGGAAATACGACGCCCAAGACGACACCTTCACGACGCTCGACGGCACCGAGTTGCCGGTCGAGCTGATGCGCGAGCTCGAACTCGCCGACCGCCGCGGTGTCGGCGACGGGTTCGCCGCCGCGGAGATCCCATACGCCGGCAAGGAATACTCGATGCTGGTCATCGTCCCCGACCACGGCCGGTACGAGGAGATCCGTGACCGCCTCGACCAGACGTTCCTCGACGAGATCGACACCACCTTCACCACCGGCCCCTACGAACTGCTGCTGCCCCGATGGGACGACGCCTACCAGCTCGACCTACTCACGTGGCTCACCAACATCG